>CAMNJW010000004.1 GCA_946541845.1 uncultured Methanobrevibacter sp. | reverse complement strand
TAATAAGAGATAAAAAAGGAATTACACAATTAACAGCACCAAGTAAAAAATTAACAGAAGAAATGATGGCAGATGTACGTGCAGCAAGAAAAGAAACAATCGTAACATTAACAGGTACCGTACAGGAATCTCCTAAAGCACCAAACGGTGTTGAAATCATTCCATCAAACATAGATATTATCAACGTATCTCAATTACCTTTACCTTTAGACACTACTGAAAAAGTAGATGCAGAAATGGATACCAGATTAGATGCACGTTTCATGGACTTAAGAAAACATGATGTAAGTGCAATTTTCAAAATCAAAAACGAAATGTTACACACAGTACGTAACTACTTCTATGACAATGATTTTACTGAAATTACCACTCCGAAACTAGTAGCTTCAGCAACTGAAGGTGGAACAGAATTATTCCCTATCACATACTTCGAAAAAGAAGCATTCCTTGGACAAAGTCCTCAATTATACAAACAAATGATGATGGCAACAGGATTAGACAACGTATTTGAAATAGGTCAAATCTTCAGGGCAGAAGAACACGACACATTAAGACACTTAAACGAAGCATTATCCATTGATGCAGAAATGTCATTCAGAAGTCAGGAAGACGTAATGAACTTACTTGAAGATGTAATCAAAAACGTTTTAAACAACCTACAGGAAAAATGCTCATCAGAACTCGAAGACCTTGGCCACGAATTGGATGTACCTTCCGGTGCTTTCCCAGTAGTTCCATACGAAGAAGTAATAGACATAGTAAACAGTCAGGATGTTGAAATGGAATATGGTGAAGACTTAAACAGGGCAGCAGAAAAAGTTTTAGGAGAAACAATGGGCAGTTACTACTTCATAACAGAATGGCCTACTTCAATTAAACCATTTTATGTAATGCCTAAAGCAGATGATCCTGAAAAAAGTACAGCCTTCGATTTAATGTACAGAGACTTGGAATTATCAAGTGGATCACAACGTATACACGACTATGACTTACTGTACAGTCAAATTGAAGCAAAAGACCTAAACCCTGACTCCTTTGAAAAATATTTACAGGCATTCAAATACGGTATGCCTCCTCATTCAGGATGGGGTATGGGAGCAGACAGACTCACCATGGTATTAACCGGTGCTAAAAACATCAGGGAAACAGTTCTATTCCCAAGAGATAGAAGACGACTAACACCTTAGTTTTCATCTCATAATTTTTTTTTAAAAAAAAGTTTAATTGGATGGGGATTAAGTAATTTTATTCCAGTTTTTCCTTATCTTCAACATACAAATAAATTCGCTCTTTTTCAAAATAATATGTTTGATCAACGTCAAGATCCTCTGCAATTTCATATAGCATTTTTTCTTGTTCTAGATCATTTAATCTTGTAATAAATTCATCATATTCATGTTGACTGGTTTTATCGGTATATACACGGTTCAAACCCTGGGAACTCCATTCCAAACCGTCCCATCCTAACATTTCATAGTGATGTGGTTTGATGATTATTAATTTAACCAGTACTTGGAAATCATCCTCTGCGTATTTTCCATCCAATATCTTACATTGAATTTCCTTATTTGCTGACAATATTAACTCCTCATATTTTATTTGCTTTGATACTTAAAGTATAGGAATCCTTATTTACACTTTCGTTATCCTTTATTTGTTTAAGTTCATCCCACATATCTCCGTGAACCATGTAATCATGAACTCTGGTAACGAAATCCTCAAAGTTTTTACTTTCCTCTTCATTCTTTGGTGATAATTTAGATAAATCTATAAAATCTTTCAACCATTCGTTTCCATCATAAAAATAGTAAGTAGTGTTATAAGCATTCTCTGTATCATATTCAACTTTACATTTGATGTTAAATTCTTCATTGTTCTGGTCTTCGATAGTATATTTGTATGTTTCTTTCATTATATCACCTTATATCTATATATTAATTTCTTTTTTTTTATTTATAAATTTGAAGCAAATATTACATAAAAATATTTTTTTATTATTTCACAAAAGAATATATATTAATTTCAATAAACTAATTATCATCTTACATTGACGATAGTTTTAGAGGGATAGACATGAAGTCAAGAATCAACAATTTTATCCAAAATATCAACAACACAGTTTACGCTGCCTCTTCAGTTCATAACTTGTCTTCAAATGATAATGCTGGTGAAACACAAAAGATATATCAAATTTATGAAGCAGGAGAGTACATAGAAACTACATACAAGGGAATAACCGTGTATGTAAGGGAAAATTATCCATATTATAATCCTCAAAACGATAAGATATATTACTCTAAGGAAGAAGAAGCAGAAGATTTATATAAATTATCTGAAGAAATGAACAAATCTTCTTTAGAAACCTTGAGTGAAATATAACTATTTTTTTTTAATTTTTAACAATATTGAAGGCTTTTCATTGAAAGATTACGTAGTTTTAGATTTGGAAAATCCTAATTTTAGACAAAACTCCATTTGTGCCATCGGAATAATTTTAGTGCGTGACAATAAGGCTGTCGAAAAAATATATTCCCTCATAAATCCTGAAGACACATTTGACAGAATTAATATGGATATCACTAAAATCGCTCCACATATGGTGAAGGACAGTCCTACACTACCCGAATTTTGGCCAAAGATAAGGGATTTGCTGACAAATAATGTTGTAATAGGACATAACATAACCTATGATTTAAAACTTATTTCCAAATCATTACAAAGATATCAGATTCCTATACCTGATTTTAAGTACATGTGTACATTACAGCTAAGTAGGAAATTTTTGGATTTGCCATCATATAAACTGGAAAATATAGCAAAGAAGTTGCATATCATATACAATCCTCACAATGCCATAGAAGATGCAAGAGCAGCCTTTGAATTATTCGAATACATAAACAGGCATCAGAAGATATACATTACAGAATCTAAACATTATCATTACGTACCAAAGGTTGTTGAAAAATATGATCCAAAACTATCCACAAACATAAATAATCTCTACGGAATGTTAAGGGTAATGCTCTTTGAAGAATACATTACCGAAGCACAGTTTCAACTCTTTGAAAGATGGTATGAAACAAACAGGCAACATTCTCAGTATCTGATATTTCATAAAATCAATCTGCAGCTAAAAAAAATATTGGATAAAGGTCATATGGATTCCTATGACAAAAAGGAACTGGTGGATGTTGTTGAGTTCATTTCTGTTTCAAGTATTTACTCTAAAAAAACACTTAAGGTGCAGGTTTTACAGGGAATAATCAAGGCCATCACAGCCGATGGGAAGGTTACTATGGAAGAGTTATCTAATCTTAAAGGATGGCTTTTAAGAAACACATCACTTAGCGGTTCATATCCATATGATAAAATACTTAAAATTACAAATCTGATGTTGAAACAGGGATTTATGACATTTGATGAACAGGAAAGTGTATCTGAACAATTGAAGGAACTAATTACACCCATAAAAACTACTGACGAAGACTTTCAATTAAAAAATAAGACGTTCTGTTTATCAGGGGAATTTAAACATGGCAGTAAGGAAAAAATAACATATCTTCTTGAAAAAGAGGGTGCCATTCAAAAATCATCAGTATCCGGAAAAGTTGATTACTTGTTTGTTGGTGATTTGGGAAGTCCGGCATGGAAATATGGAAATATTGGTGGAAAAATTGTTAAAGCTCAAAAATTGCAGGATAATGGTGGAAAAATTAAAATAATAAGTGAAACGAATTTATTTAAAATTCTTAAATATTAATAGTTTTTTTTTTCTTCTTTTTTTCTAATATCAAAAAACATTGGTTGGTTTTTATCTATAATAAATCGATGATTTTTGTTCATTTTTTTGTTTTTTCTTTACTCTTTGTTTAATTTTTTATTAATTTTCATTACATTTTAAATATTAAAATAAATATATTATATATTATACTTAATTATAAGTGTGATAAAACATTAGGGGGTTAATGATATGGCTGATGCTGTACATAAAGAAATTCTAAAAACAATTTCTGTACTAATGACAACTGCTTTCGCATTTGTAGCAGGTTCTGCATGGAACGAAGCAATTCAAACATTAATCAAAGAATTCATCGGAGAATCTGGTTCAGCAGTTTCAGGAATGTTAATTTACGCAGTTGTTGTTACTATCATTGCTGTAGTAGTAACATTATTCATTGGTAGATTAGTTGGAAAAGCAGGTATTGACATAGAAGAATAAATAATTATCTTATTCTTCTTTTTTATATCTTAATTTATTTTTCTCTTTTTTTATAATATTTACATGATTATTGGGATTTTATAATTCTGAAATGACTTGCTCGAATTTTTTTAAGGAAGAAACTTCATAAACTTCTGCCCCGACTTTTTCGTAATGGCTGACATAACTTGAGGAATTGTTCCAGCGAACTTTCTTTTCGGGATTTAATATTATAACTCTATGTGCCTTTTTTAACATTTCCTTAACAAGCAATGCGCTTTCAAGGGTGCCATTTATCTCTTTTCCTTTCCAGTCACGACAATCGGTCATGATGATTATGTCCGTACGTTTGTTGATATCTGCGGTTTTTAAGAATTCCTTGAATGAGTTTGTCATATCTGATTGACCAAACATGGCTAATCCTTTGCTTCTTTGAGCAACATTTACCTGTCCGGCACTGGTAACCGCTTCTAAATTTAATAAATCTGTTACATCAGTGATTTTATTGTCAAAATCATAGATTTTTACCTTGTTAAATGTTGACTTACATCCATAGAGTAATACAAAAAACCAGGTTGTAACCCATTCGCAAGATCCACTTACATCACATAAAAACACGTGTTTTGTCTTCTTAACGGGTGGTTTGGCATATATTAACTTTAGGCAGTGGCCCCCGTTTTTAATGTTTGCTCTTATGGTTTTTGCCATATCAAGATGGTGTGATCTTGCTTTTTTTCTTCTGGCTGAACGTTTGTTTGCTATTTTACGGCTTAATTTTTTACACAGTTCAAACACTCTTGGATCGAAGTTATCAATTGTTAAAAAACTGCCGTCTACAGTTTTTCCCTCTTTGGCTTTTGTTTCCGAACGGTATCTGATCATTTCATCATAAAGTTCTTGAAGTTGTTCCAGGTTTTGTTCTGGGGGCATTGCTTCTGAGGATTCTGTTATTTCTCTGACTTCGATTTCCTTTTCAGGAGTATTTGTTTCTTCATTTTGGAAATCTATTTTACTGAAAACCTTTTTAAATGCCTTTTCAAATTTAATATGATCTCCCACATCTTTTACGTAAATAGCTTCTAAAGAATTTTTAAGTTCGTCATGTGTCATTATGTCTTTCATTGCTTCATAAAGGGTACATGCTAGGGTAGAGCTTCTTATACTGACGAACATTCCCTCATTTCTTAAATAATGGGATAACATAACTATTTCTTCAACCATCAAATCACCGATATATCCAAAAAAAAATGTAATCTATATAATAATGTATTTTTAATGATATTTATATAGATGCTTTAATTTAATGTTGTTTACATATCACAAAATTTGTTTCTTGCTTCAATCATTGCTTTAATGTTTTTTATGGGAGTGTTTGGTAAAATCATACAATTGGGACTAATTATGTCTATTCCATTGCAAAGTGATTCATATGTCTTCTCAAACACATCTTTTTGTCTTTTTGTGATAATGTTTCTGCATTTGAAATATTTCCGCATAACCTTGTGGGACTATTTAATTCTGCTTGTAACTGTTTAGCATGTATGATGTCCACATTTGAATCAATTCATAATGTTACTAAACAAAGACAAAAATAATGTTAAAAAATTAAACGAACTCTTTGATTCATATAAAGAAACTCTTAACCCTCAATAACTATTTTTTTAACAATTCTGGATTTTCAAGGTATTTTTCAAGCTTTTCATAGAATAATTTGAAATGATATCCGAATATGAAAATGTGACTTGCAGTTACAGAAACGGGAATTTTTCCATCAACCAATTTTCCCCAGCTAATCACAGGCATTATTTGGTTAGGTGAAGCAATAATGTTGGTCATAGAATCAAAATTAATCCAGGGAATGCATGATAAATTACAAATAGGTTGTACATCTCTTAATGAAGGTTCTACCAAATACTGATTATGTTTAATATCCTCTTTTTTATTTTCTATGGAAGTATTAAAAGAATCAAGAGATTCATGCTCTGAAAGAGGGGAAATTTCAATTTCTCTAATTGTGTTGTCATCCTGTATTATGGGACTAACTCCATTTATTTTCTCGTATTCATAAACTTTTTTGTCTATAATTCTACGCTTGAATTCTGGAATTTCATTAACAGCTTCAAGTATACATGCAGTAGTTATATTAAAAAATGGATAATTATTTTTTTTACAAAAATTGAAAGTTTTTTGAGCATTCACTCTCACAGTCATGGAATATCTTGAAGTTAAAAAATCCTGGAATGGTAACTCATCAACATTAATATCTAACTCTTTTTTTTCATATTTTCTCATATTATTCGGTTTCATATGCTTATCTATTTATATTTTAAATTATAAGAGATTATTGTATATTTATACAGTTATCTAAGGAAAAAAATATGTGTATATCAATAGCAGTATTTGCATCTTTAATTAGAATATAATTCAAACTTATTTTAAATATAACTAATTAAAATCAGTATACTTGCTGGAAAATTTTTTTCAAATATGGGTCATTATTCGTTGTAAGGCCCACTTTATACGGACTACTAAGATCAGGATGAGATAATAAACGAACAATATATGTAATGATATTATGTGCAGTAGTAAATACAATACTTGATCCTTTATTTATATGCATCCTTGATAGGGGGATGTTTAGAGCATCATTATCAACAGTGATGTCTTTAATAATAGTGCTTTTTGTAATAATCTATTGGATTTACATCAAAAAGGACACTTATCTAAAATTAACATTATCCAATTTCAACTACAAATCTGAAATCTTCAAAGATATACTAAAAGTAGCCATTCCATCTATATGTGGGATGATATTTATAACATTTATCACGGCTATGATGCACTTTATAATACTTGCAGTATCAACAACAGATTCTGTAGCGGTCTTTGAAAATGGATGGCGTATGGAAACACTTGCAGCAGAACTCATGATGAAATATCGACAGCAAGAATATCCATAATGGCAACAAATTAGGAATCACAAAATTATTTGAACATGAAACTTGCATACAACTATGCAATGAAATTGTTATATTCTTGTTTTAACCATGTTTTGAAAATGGAATCATATATTTTATATCCTTCTTCATTTAGTTCAATTAATGTTTTGTTTTGTAACGTTTTTAGAGAAGCACCAATAGCTCCACTAGTTACGCCTAGTTTGTTTGCTATATCTATTCTTTTTAATGGTTTATCTATGAGAGCTAATATAATTCTCTGTTCTTGTTTATTTAATTTAAACCACTCATTTGTCAAATGAATTAATAAGTAAGGTAATGCTTTTTTAAATTCATTAATTATTCTATTTTCATTTAATTCTTCATCAGGGGGTAATAACCTTGCAAAAGTGTTAATATAATATGGAAGTCCATTTGTACATTTATAAAATCTATCAAATCCTTTTTCATCAAAATTAAGGTAATTTGCTTTTTCATTCAAATAATTTTTTGTTGTTTCATAAGAAAATGTTTTTATTTCATAATTGAGGATTCTTCCGCCAAATGCTCCTCTTTGACCCGCAATATCTCTTATCAATTCATCTCTAATGCTCATACTTCCGGAAAATATGTAACCAATGTTTTTTTGTGATTGGATGACACTACGAATATACCATAAAAAGCCGTTAACATCTTCATCAAGTTGTTTAAGTATCTGAAATTCATCCATAAATATTAAAACACCATCAATATCTGTTTTGTAATTTTCATAGATTTTTTGGGGTAGATCCATTACAAAACTAGTAAATTTGATATAGTCTTCTTCTGTTTTAAGAATAGGTAATGGAATTTTATCAATATTTTCTATTTTATCCAGTTTGAAATTATTTGTTTTAAAATATTTTTGAATTTTAGTGTTTATGGTGTGGATATTTGATTCATTGCAAGCTGTTATGATTGATTCATAATATAATTTCATAAAAGTAGCGCGTGTTAAGGATTGTTTTTTAAATTTATCCATTGCTGATAAATCCATGTATATTACTAAATTATTCTTTTTTAAATCCTTTTTTAGTTTTTTCATTAGAGCTGTTTTTCCTACACCTCTTATTCCAGTTAGTAATATTGTTGGAGTAGATCCTGTTTTAGTAAGTTTTAAGGTATCTTTGATGAAAGAAATTTCTTCTTTTCTATTATAAAACTGATTATCATCTAAATCATTATCATTTCCTAAGGGGAGGTTTGTCATATTTTCACCTTTATTATTTATATTAAAAAACATAATATATAAACGTAATGAAATTTTCATTATAATGTAAAAAACACATGTTCCATTATATAATGAAATTTTCATTATAATATAAAAAACACATAAACTATTATCTAAAAATGTTGAAAATATTTAAAATAGGAAAAATTTGTATTAATTATATCCGGTATATTGTTTCTAGTATTTCTCTTTTTTTAATTTTTGATTATTTTGTAATTTTGATGTTACTTCATATATATGTAATACTTGATTTTCACTATTTAGACCGTTTTTGTTTTTTTCATATTTTTTATAAAAAAAAAGAGTTTGTTACTTTTTTTCCTGTTGGAGGTTAACATTTTTTTGTATTACTTTTTTGCCTTAAATCGCTATTAATGTATTACTTTTTCTACTGTTAATTTCGTTATACATAGATATAACGAAGTATTTTTCAATTTTTTCATTCAAGTTTTGATTTTCATCAAAAATAGGGGTATTTTAGATTCATTTATCTTATATGACATATACACCAACAAGTTGATTTTTTAATTCTCAGAGGTATATTGCAAGTGTAACTTCTTATTATACTATTTATTTCTTTTTTAATATATTTTTTTGGTAATAAAATATTTATCTTAATTAAATTGTATCTGTTTGTTAAATTTAGTTAACTAACTAATTTAGTATATATTTATTAACTAATTAAAATATATTGACTAATAAAATAAGTAAAATAATTGATGCTGGTTAAAAATAATTTACTGGAGTGTTACCCTATAATCAGATAAAAAATATATTTCTACATATATACCAAGTAATGTAAAAAATATTTTTATAATAGGATTAAATATATTAAAAAAATTAATAACTATCTCAATATTTTAGAAGAAGATGTTTCTGAACAGTATTATTAACAGGATGTGGAAGAGCAGTTAAAAAATTCAATTTAACTTAGTTTATGTTAAGGTGGTGATGTAATGTTATTTGATGAAGCTAATAAACAGAAGAAATTTGAGTTTAATCAGGTTCAAAAGAAAATTGGTGATTTGCTTGTTGAATGTGAGGATATGTATGCTTTTCTTTTAAAGTATAATGATATGATTACTTATGAAGAGTTGTATGAATTAACTGAGGATGATAAGGATAATTTTATTAAAATTAGGGATAGGGCTCATGAGATGGAGCATAGTTTGTTGCATTATAAGGAGGATTTGATTCGTCTTGTTGAGGGTGATGTTGAGTGGTTTTTAACTGATGTGGATTCAGGAAGTGATGAAAAATTTTTTGATGATTATTATGAATCCAAAGTATTTTTTAACTATTTCCAGGTTGAAATTTGTCTTGGTTTGTTGTTTGACAAGTTAAAGCAGTTAAATGTTCCTAGAAAAAGTGTTTCTGAGTTGCATGTTCATCATGGTGGGGGGTGCTGTTAATATATTATTTTTTTAGATATATAATGATTAATCATGATAAATTATAGTTATGTTTATATACTCATTATTATCATAGTATATACAAAGCTAAATAGGATAAAAACCATTAAATGGCTTTAAAATATTTAGTTTTATATAGATTATAGGTGAAAAATATGTCAAAGTTCACAGGTTTCGCAATGAAAAAACTAAATGAAGTTGGATGGGTAGAAAAAGAAAAACCAAAATGTGGTAGACGTGATGCAATAATTAAACCGTTAGCATTATCGCCATGTACTTCTGATATACATACAGTATGGGAAGGAGCAATAGGTGATCGAAAAGACATGATTCTTGGTCACGAAGCAGTAGGAATAGTTGAAGAAGTAGGAGAAGATGTAAAAGATTTCAAAGTGGGGGATGAAGTAATAGTTCCGGCAATTACACCTGACTGGGAAGATGAAGCAGCACAAAGAGGATTCCCCTCACAAACAACAGGTGCATTAGGTGGATGGAAATTCTCAAACTTTAAAGATGGGGTCTTTGGTGAAGTATTCCATGTAAACCTGGCTGATGCAAACTTGGCAAAATTACCAGAAAATGTAAAACCAGAAACAGCCGTAATGCTATCTGACATGTTCTCAACAGGAATGATGGGATCCGAAAATGCAAAAATAAAATTAGGATCAACAGTTGCAGTCATTGGAATAGGTCCTGTAGGATTGTGTTCAGTAGCAGGAGCAAGAAATCTCGGAGCCGGAAGAATATTTGCAGTAGGAACAAGACCTAATTGTGTGAAAGTAGCAAAAGAATACGGTGCTACAGATATAGTGAATTATAAAGAAGGACCAATTGATGAACAAATAATGGAAGCAACTGATAATGAAGGTGTTGATGCAGTAATTATTGCTGGTGGAAACATGGAAACATGGAAACAAGCAGTAAAAATGGCAAAAGCAGGATCAGTAATATCCAACGTAAATTATCTAAGTGGAGCAGATATAGTGCCATTACCACGTGAAGCATGGGGTTGTGGAATGGCAAATATAGATATAGCAACCGGATTATGTCCTGGTGGAAGAGTAAGGATGGAACGTTTAGCAAGTCTTATAGAATATGGCAGAATCAATCCTGATTCACTCATAACTCATAAATTTAAAGGATTTGATAAAGTAGAAGATGCTTTAATGTTAATGAAAGATAAACCAAAAGATTTAATTAAACCAGTAGTGTTATGTGATTAAATTACAATAATACTTTTCAACTCTTATTTTTTTTGAGACTATAAATTATGGTCTAAAACAACTTTTTCTTTTTTATCAGTTTAATCTACCCTTAATCGTGGTACATTGTTAATTTATAAATACTCTAATCTTTATAACTATTATAAAATTTAATGATTTACTCTTAGAAAACAATTCAGGTTTCCAATGAAGTTCATAAATTTACGGATAGGGGAAATAAAAAAAAAACAATCCTAAATGATGTTATTTATTCGTTAATTAAAAAAATAGGGTATGGAAGAATTTATTGAAGAAGAAGCTCAATATTATAATGAATCTATTATATTCAATACAATCAATAAATGGGAAGTGGGAAGACTTTTTTAGTTCTTCATTCCCGTAAACTGTTTTAATAATGGGATTTTGTTCATTATATGTAATACAACAACTGAAACTGCTACAGCTACACAGATAATTATTGGTATGTTAATAAATGGACTTATTTCCAAATTAAAGTATCCGTAATCCTTAATTAAATCCAATGGTACGTTAACCATAAGGAAGATTCCATATGTGTAACCTGCAAATTTAAGTATTCCTGAGTTTATTTTCTCACTGTACTCTCCAAAGACTGTTTTGAAATCTATGTTTTTTAATATTATGAACAATCCTATCATTTTAATACATGATCCAGGTTCTAAATTACCAACCAGAATGTAACTGGTGTCTGTATGGCCTGTTATTAATGCTGGAATGTAGAAACTTAGGAATAATATTATAATTCCCACTATGAATAGGAGTAACCCAAATTTTTTACTTTTAGTATATTTGGAATCCTTTTTATGTAAATAATATCCTAGTATGAAGTAACCAAGTGGTCCTGTAAAGAGATTCATATAATTTAGGATGTAAATTTTGTATTTAAAGAAATTCAAGAGCAAAACTACAAACCATATCACAAGGAAGTATTCTATTTCCTTTTCAGTAGCGTTTTTTATCATCCTGTAGAGTAGTGGTAACATGAGGTAAAATGCCACTATCATGTAAATATACCATAATTCTATGGATATTTTTGTAGGATCTAATATTACATTGATTGCTTCTACAAAAAAGCTGTTAATGGAATTTACATTAAGTAATTCATGATCGACAATAACATCTTTCATAAAGAAGTAGAATAACCAGAAATAAAATGGTATCAGCACTCTTTTGAGTCTTTGAGGTACTTTGCTTATGGGTTCTTCCCGGTCTAAAAGTAACATTCCGGATACCATGATAAAGAGCAATACTCCTGCTCTTGTTAGGGAAGCGGATAGTATTCCCTGGTACCACATGTTGGTAAAGGCAGGAAATTTGCTAACGTATGACAGGGATAAATGAACTCCGATTACACATATTATACCTATTACTCTTAAATAATCTGCATATACAATTCGTTCCATAATGCCCTCATTTTTTTTATTTAGTTTACTAAAAATAAAATTTAACTTACTAATATTTTGTTAGTAATAATGTATAAATTTACCGAAAATTAATTAAATTTAAAATAAGTCACTTTATAAAGGGGGTTATTATATAGAATCAATAAAAAAAGAAATAATTCTATAAATATTTATTATAGAATTCAGTTATTTTATCAAATGGTATAACATCTAAATTATCATATAAATCTACATGAACAGCATTTGGAATGATTAACAATTCCTTGTTGTCACCTTCAAGTTTTTCAAATTCATCTTTTGAGAAATAACAAGAATGAGCATCTTCGCCATGTATGACAAGTACTGCAGATCTGATTTCATCACCATATGTGATTATCGGCTGGTTCATGAAAGACATGGTACCTGTTACGTTCCATCCATCGTTACTGTTTAAACTTCTTGGATGATATCCCCTTTCTGTTTTGTAATATGCATGATAATCTTTTACAAACTGAGGAGCATCTTCAGGTAACGGATCAACGACACCTCCGGCTCGGGCATATTCTCCGTTTTTATAATCCTGTGTTCTCTGATTGTTTAGAGTTACTTTTGCATCGTATCTTGCATCAGCATTATCTGCTTCATCAAAATAACCGTTTGCATTTATTCTGCTCATGTTATACATAGTGCTTGTAACTGTTGCTTTAATTCTGGTGTCTATACATGCAGCATTTAAAGCCATACCTCCCCATCCGCATATTCCAAGAATTCCTATTCTTTCCGGATCCACATTCTCATTTACTGACAGGTAATCAACTGCTGCCTGAAAATCTTCTGTATTTATATCGGGAGATGCCATGTAACGTGGTGTTCCACCACTTTCTCCGGTAAATGATGGATCGAATGCTATTGTCAAAAATCCTCTTTCGGCAAGTATCTGGGCATATAATCCTGAACTTTGTTCTTTAACGGCTCCAAATGGTCCACTTATTGCTATTGCAGGTAACTTTCCTTCATATTCTTTTGGTTCGAACTTATCGGCAACTAATGTTATTCCATAACGGTTTGTGAATGTTACTTTTTCATGATTTACTTTGTCACTTTCTGGAAATACTTTGTCCCATTGTTCTGTAATTGTTATTTCGTCAGTCATTATTTCACCTAAAATTATTTATATTCTTTTTTCATATATATGTTATCTTTGTGTATCTTCAACATAGCGGTCTAAAAGATCAAACAGTTCATCCTTCGTATTGACCTGGAAAATCTGATTTTTAATTATGGCGTTTTTGTATAGTCCTTTCATGTAATAGGATGCCTGTTTTCTCATTTTGATTATTGCTATGTCCTCATCAATTCTATTTTTAAGAAGAAGTTCGCAGTGCTTTTTTATCATCATGATTTTTTCTTCGGTGCCTACTTTTTGCGGTTCTATGTTATGGTCTATGTAGTCAATACATTCTTTAATAAGCCATGGATTTCCAAGGGCTCCTCTTCCAATCATAACGGCATCACAATTTGTTTCATCAAGCATTCTTTTTGCATCATAACATGTTTTAACATCACCATTACCGATAACCGGAATTGAAACTTCTTTTTTAATCTTTTTTATTAAATTCCAATCCGCCTTTCCCTTGTACTCCTGCATTTTTGTTCGGGGGTGTATGGTTATTGCCGAAGCACCTGCATCTTCCAATATATGTGCAGTTTCAACAGCATTTATATGTTTTTCATCCCATCCACTACGAATTTTGGCAGTAATTGGAACTGGAATGCTATCCACAAGAGTAGTAATTATTTCTTCTATTTTGGAAGTATCTTTAATCAATGCGGCTCCTGAATGTCCTTTAACTGCAACTTTGGTAACTGGACATCCCATGTTGATGTCAATAATGTCCGGTTTAACACTTTCACAAAGGTATTCTGATGCTTCTTTCAATGTTTCCGCACTGGAACCGAAAATTTGCTGTGACAGGGGTCTTTCATAATCTGTCATATACAGCATTTCTCTTGTTTTACCGTTACAATGGATAATAGCTTTATCTGAAATCATTTCTGTCTCAACCAAACCACAACCCATTGATTTAACAATACTTCTAAAAGAAGAATCACAAACATCAGCCATAGGAGCTAAAACAATTTGATTATCAATTTTTACATCGCCAATTTTCCATTTCATTACTATCACTAAATGTGGATATTTTTATAATATTTTCACTGTTTTTTTTCTTAATCAGAATTAGTTTTATACAATTTGATGGTGGGGATAAATATGGTTAGTTAAAGCGTTAATTGCTTTAACTTCTTCTTGCAGCTATAATTGCCTGGTTAGGGCATTTGTTCACACAAATTCCACAATCTACGCATGAAAAATAGCCTACATTCGGTTTATCTTCCTTATTTTTAATTGCTCCGGTAGGGCAACTGTCAATACATAATCCTCCTTCGGGACATGCACTTATTCCGTTACAAATATTCTCATCTATTGTCACTGCCATTTTATCACCTATTTATGAAGTTCGGATAATTGTTTTCCGCCAACTCCTACATTATCTGCAGGTGTACCTCGTATCAGTACTGTAATTGATTCAACAGGCATACCATATGCGTCAGCAACTTTTTGTGATACTTTTTCAATAATCTCTTTTTTTGCTTCTTTTGATACATTTTCAGGTCCGTCAATAGTAACTACTGGCATATTTTCTCACTCCCTAATTTTCTGAAACAGGTTTTCCACCCACACCAATGTTTTCAGGCTTATTTTCATATATTATCATTGTTATGGCTTGCACAGGTAATCCAAATGCATCGGCAACTATCTGTGATGCATCTTCAATTAATTTCTTTTTATCCTCTTTTGATAAGCTTTTAGAAGCTTCTACTGTTATTAAAGGCATAATTTATTCTCCTTATATTATTAAATATATTTTTTAAATTTAAGTTATTTATCATTTTCTATAATGTCTAATATCAGTCCATCTTGTAAAGTTACGTTGCAAACAAAGACTTTTTCTATATTAAACTCTAACGCAATTGCTTTAATGATTAATAAACATGGAATCATTGTATGAACACGTTCTGAATCTACCAGCAGCAGAGGTTTAAAATTCTCTTTAGTGTTGGTTGATAGTTGCTTGAGTACTGTGTCCACATCTTCAATATCTATTATATTTTCATCGCTTCCATATCCAAGATGAGAAAATAGTTTTTTAAGTATTACAATGCTTTTTCCAATTCCATATAAATACTCGCCTGAAGCTTTCATAAAATCTAGTTCTTTAATCTTTTCACGAACCTCTCCAATAATATGCTTCTGTTCCTCCTGTGTTGGCAATAGAAGGGAAACGTATTGATTATATATTTTAAGCACTCCAAGAGGTATGCTTTTTTGTTCAAGAGGTGTTTTGTTTTGGAATATGCTTACTTCACTACTTCCTCCGCCTATGTCAACAAGTAAACCTTCATCCTTTGGAATGTCAATCCAATTGATTGCATTGAAGCTGTGTCTTGCTTCTTCTTCACCGGTTAAAATTGTAATGTCAACATTTAATTTTTCCTTAACAACATTCAGCACTTCTTCACGATTATCAATATTTCGTAAACTTGCTGTTGCATAAAAATAGTTTTTTTCAACATTCAACTTATTGGAATAAGTTATTAATTCTTTAAGCGTATCCAATAAGACAGTTATACCTTTGGAAGTTAATTTATTATCTTTTCTATAAGATATTAAACCAGTTGTCTTATCGTTTATAATCACGCTTTCAAGATTGCCATTAGTATAATCATAAATTTTATATTTGATAATACTTGATCCGATGTCTGTCACTGCATACAACATTATATTCACTAAGAATATATTTGTAAATTAAAATTAATAAAAATAGGGCTCTGTAGAAATCCTTTGTAAAATCCACAAAAAGTAATACAATTACAAAATATTTATATAACAAAATAAACATAAAACAATGTATAGTATAAAAACATTTAATTTATAATTTTGTATATAAAATTTACCAATAGGTGTGTTTTTTGTTTAGTTATGTTTAAGAGTTATGTTGTTCGTATTTATCCAAGTATTGTTCAGATGGATTTTTTTCAAAGGCAGTTTGGTTGTTGTCGAAAGGTGTTTAACATCTTTCTCTCCAGGAAGAAAATGGTTTATGAGTTAAGTGGTGAGTATTTGTCTTATAATGAGTGTTCGCATGAATTGACTCTTATGAAGAAGCAAAACTCCTGGTTAAGGGAGGTTGATTCACAAGCTTTGATTCAGTCATTAAGAAATTTGGAAACAGCTTATAAACGTTTCTTTAAAAGGATTAGTGATTTTCCAAGATTTAAAAGTAAGTACAATCCCGTACAAAGCTACAAAACACTCAATATTAATAATAGTGTTCGTATTGAGAATGCTTTTCTTCGTTTACCTAAGGTAGGCAGGGTACGTTTTCGTACCAAACAAAGAATATGTGGAACAATAACATCAGTAACAATCAGAAGAAAAGCATCAGGTAAATATTATGCATCAATTCTATGCAAACAAGTACCACAGGTAATATTTAAAATAAATGATCTTGTTTGTGGTATTGATATGGGCATTAGTAATTTCATCACAATAAACACGGGTGAAATAATAAGATTCCCACAACAAAACCACATTAACAAATTAAACAATAAAATAAAACGCCAAAAAAGAAGACTATCACGAAAAAAACCACATAGCAATAACTATAATAAACTAAAAAAGAAACTCGCCAATACCTACGAAAAAATACATAATATCATTAAATACCATTTTTACAAAATAGCACAACGACTAGTGGAAAAATACCAGGTAATCTGCCTGGAAACATTAAACATCAAAGGTATGATCAAAAACAAGCACCTATCACGTGCAATACAAGAAAAAGCATGGCACATGTTCCAAAAAATACTAGAACAAAAAGCAACAGAACATGGACGACAAGTTATCTACATTGACATGTGGTATGCATCAAGTAAAACCTGCAATAAATGCGGATACAAAAAAGAAGACCTAAAACTAAAAGACAGAAATTGGGCATGCTCGCAATGCCACATCACACACCACAGAGACATAAACGCAGCAAAAAACATACAAAAAGAAGGAAAAAAAATACTATTGTTACAAAAAAATGAATAATCATTAATCACATTTAAATGAACCGAGGGTTTTCCGGGGATAGCCTGTTTATAACTATGCTTAGCACTGGCAGCATCTACTCAGGAATCAAATGACAGTAAATACAGTTAATATGAGTAACTGTGTTTATTTTGATGAAAAAAGGACATATATTGAAATAAAATATTTCCCTCTGTAAAATAATTATATTTGAGTATTACTCATAATTCACTCAAAGCAAGGTTTTCTACAGAGCCAAAATTAGTTTAAAAAAAAAGTTGGGTTATGGGGGAATAATTATTCTTTATTCCAGTTTATGGCCCCGTAAATAATACATATCAGGGTGATGATGACACATCCCATGTATCCACCGATTATCCAAGGATCGGTTAATCCCAATACTTCAATCATTGTGCATCACCTATCTGTTTTTTAGATTCGAACATTTTGTCAATTTCTTCCTGTTCTTCTTTTGTATTGTGAGTGAGTAATGTTACAACAATTGTCACAATAAATGATACAGGCAATGCAATAACCATTGGATCCACATAAGGCCATGGCATTGCTGAGAATAAAACTGTTTGACCAGTTAAAAATTTACAGATACCAATTCCTGCTGCTTCTTTTTGGTGGGTGAACAGTAGGCAGAATAAGCTTACAGCCGTTCCACTAAGAATACCTGCTATAGCTCCCTGTTTGGTTGTACGTTTCCAGAAGAGTGCACATATGTAAACAGGCATAAATGCTGCTGCACAGATACCGAAGAAAATGGTAGTTCCCTGTGCAACTACTCCTCCAGGTAATATGAAAGCCAATACCACAGCTAGTATGATACCGATTAATATACCAATACGTGTCACACTTAAACTTTCTGTTTTACCGCTTTTGTTTGCTGCGTATAAATCGTGACCTATTGCAGAACCTTGTGCGTGGAACTGGGTACTTAATGTACTCATTGCAGCACATAATAATGTAAGTGTGAATACATATGTGAACCATTCAGGCATTGCTGAACTGATGAATGTAGGTATGATTTTATCCACGTTTGCTCCAGCTGCTTCTATTGCTATTTGTCCGGTTGTTTGGTAGAAGTATACATTTGATAATGATCCAACCACATATGCTGAGAAGGTAGCAACAAATATGAAAATTCCACCTATAAGAACTGCTCTGTTCAATTCACGGTTACTGTTAACTGTCATGAATCTTACGGCAAGTTGTGGTTGAGCTATAGCTCCGATTCCAACACCCATTATGATTGATGTTACCAGGTTCCACCAGAATACACTGCCGACTTTAGGGAAGGTTGTCCAACCTGTAGCACCAGTTGCCTTTGCACTTTCAGGGAATAATGGAGCCATGTTTGTAAGTAATGTGTGTGCTTCTGTTACTCCTCCAAGTATCCAGTAAATGCTTATTAATAAAACAAGCATTCCGACAAACATGATTACGCCTTGTAACGCATCAGTGTACATAACACCTTTCAATCCACCGAATATCACATAAAATCCTATGATTACTGCTAATATAATGATAGCAATCTGGAATTCCATACTCAATGTTGTTTCTAAAAATCTTGCAGCACCGATTAACACACTTGCTGCATATACTGGCATTGCACAAAAGATTAACAATCCACTGAAATATTGTATGAATTTACTGTTGAATCTTTTGGATAAAAATTCTGGAAAAGTCAATGCATTTAAATATTTTCCTATTGCTCTTGTTGGTTTTCCGAAGAATACGAAAGCTATGAAAATACCCACGGCAATATTTAAAAATACAAGCCATAGTATTCCCATACCATTAGTACCTGCTAAACCACCAAAACCTACAATTGCCGCAGTACTAATAAATGTTGCTCCATAACTTAAAGCCATAACAAATGAACTTGTTTTACGTCCTGCGACTAAGTAATCCTCATTACTACTTGTACGTTTCCAAGCAATATAACCTACCAGAACCATCATTGCAATATAAATTAATATTATAACTGCTAATAAATAATTCATTTTATCTCCTTATATTACTTATAATTATATAATATAATGTATGTTTTTAATCATTTATTAGTATTATTATAATTTAATAGATTTTTTTTTCAAAAAAAGATAAATTTTAATGATTATTTTTTGTTTTTACGATAACTTGATGGTAGAACACCCATTTCTTTTTTGAATGATTTTGCAAATTTGCTGCTGCTTTTATATCCTATCATATTTGCAATTTTTGATATTGGATAATCCGTATTTTTAATCAATTCTCTTGCTCTGTAAAATTTGTATTCCTTGTACCATGTGTATAACGGTTTTCCGTACATGTCCTTAAAACAGTTTTTAAGTGTTGTAAGATTTATTCCGTAACTTAATGAGAGTGTTTCCAATGAAACGTAACTTGCAATGTTTCGTGATAAGGAATTTTTTATGTTTCGGACAACCCTGATTGTGGCATCGGAGTACGTTCTTTGATTAATTTTTTCGTCTTCTATTTCAAGTTCATATAAAAATGTGATTGTTTCAATGGTTTTTAACTGAAATAACAACAGATTGGTTATCTCTTTGTTGTATCTAGTCTTTTCAAGTTCTTCGATTATTTCTATGATTTTTTCAGGTGCCTTAAACATGACACTTTTTTCTTTTTCACATTCTTTGAAGAAATAATTTATCACATCCATATATTCCTGGGTATACTCTGTTAACAATTTCTTGAACTGTCTTCTGTTTATCAGTATGTGATATATTGTTACTTCTCCAAGATATGAGAATGAATTGGGGAATGATTCTTTGATATACAGGTAGATATCATTGTTTTTTACAAACATGTATTTGTCCGGATTGACTTCCAGTTGGCAACGTCCCCTTCTAATGAAATTAATCAGCAGAGTATCCTCAGGATGGGCATATTCCAGCATATCATCGCTTTCCCTGTATCTGTCCTTAAGATTTGCATGGTTAATGATTACACTAACGCCGGGAATTAGATTGTATACTTTTAAGTTTACATCATACTTGTTTGGAATCTTAATTGATGTTTCATGACCTCCTGGGAAGTCTTTGAATTCAAAATAGGAAGAAAATTCTTCTTTAACAGTTATTTCATCAGTAGGGTATAATGTATCATTTTTCATTTAAACTTTCTCCCAATCATTCTAAATAAATTTCTTATCGTATTTATATCGTTTCTATTTTAAAAGTATTTGTATAAATATTTTTAATCAAATAATGTGTTAACAGTTTTTATTAGTGTTTTTAAGTTAAATTAAAAATTTTATTTAACTTTTCTCAGAGTATCATTCTTTTTTTCTTTTATTTTATCAATGATTGCCTTATGCATCCTTCGAATAAATTCTGCACGTTCTTCATATTTTAAAACATCAAGATATCCTCTTGAAACTAAATTAAATGCAAAAGGGGTTGGGATAGTTGTATCAACAGTTTTTATCACCGTTTTTTGTTCTTCAATGGATTTTAAAACTTCCTGTGCATGTTTAATGTCCATATAATCTTCAATAACTTCACGTCTTGCCTCATCAAGGATGGCGAAATGGTCATCAACCTCTTTAACAAAGTTTAGAAGGATCTTGCTTGTAACCTGTTGTCGGCCAACACTTTTTTCACGTCCTTTATAACGACGTAAAATCATCAGGGACCTGTTAGCACAATCTCTAAAACGGCTTGCCAAGGTTTCAGTTTTATCAATGGCTTGAATTAATATTTCTCTTATATTTTCACTATTTAATTCATCAAAAGCCTCTGCCCCACCAATTTTGGAGTCACTGCTTAAATAAAAACCATTGTCATCAATGCTTATCATAACATCCCTATGATAACGTTGAGCAATGATGTATGCCACGGCTCTGCTTAAAGCATCATTTACTCGTCTACCATATAATGAATGGAATACAACAAATTTTCTGCCACCAAATCCGGTATAATATTCAATGAGTAACTTGTTTTTTGATGGAATTTCACTATACAAATACTGTTCTACGAAATAATAATAGATTGAACTGGCAGAGTTTTCATCAACATACAGATAATCCTTAATATATTCAATTATTTCATCCTGGGAAAGATTTGTTGACAGTTTCCATTCCATTATTGCTCTAAAGTTCTGAATTGCAATACCAATGTCATAAGATAATGGTAACTGTTCAGAAACCCATGAAGGAATTGTCGGAGTGCTGCCGCTAGGAACAACTGTAACAGTCATGCCTCTGGCATACTTAAACTGATAAACTCTTCCTCCAAGCACGAATGTGTCACCCTTATGCAAGCGTTCCATAAAGTCTCCGTCAATGTTTCCAATAATTTGGCCGTTACACTTGACTTTGGCATGACTTCTATCTGCAATTGTTCCAACATTCGTGGAATAAAGTACTCTTGCTAGTTTTCCACGTTTACCAAAGGTATTTGTTTCCCAATCAACCCATATTTTCGCATAAACATATCTTTGCTCAAGTTTGGAATATTCTCCTGCAAGATAGCGAAGAACCTGTTCATATTCCTCCCAACTCAAATCTTTATAGGGCATTGCCTGTTTAATAAGGTGGAATATATGTTTTATGTTTTGTCTGCCTTCAATGGCTATTCCATAAAGATGTTGGCTTAAAACATCCAAACATTTTCGTGGAATGTTGATTCGATCTATTTTTCCTTCCATGGCATTTTTCAATATCAGGCTGCATTCAACCAGGTCATCCCTGTTAACAACAACCATTCGTCCCTTTGATTTTTCGTGTAACTGATGTCCACTTCGTCCAATTCTTTGTAATGCTCTGGATACTGATTTTGGAGAACTTATCAGTATTACCAGGTCAATATAACCGATATCAATACCTAATTCAAGTGACGTACTGCTTACAACAACTTTTAGATTCCCATCTTTTAGCTGATTTTCAGTTTCCAGTCTAACCTCCTTGGATAGGGAAGAATGGTGTGCCATTACATTATTGGAATTATAATATTTTGGAAAATGTTGTGTTAATTTATAAGAAACGCTTTCGGCTCCACTTCTTGTATTTGTAAAGATGAGTGTGGTTTTATGTTGTTGAATTAATTTGTGCAGTAACTTGTAAAGTTCATTGGTTAAAGTTTCCTGATCTGTTTCAATAATATTTTCAACAGGACATAAAACTTTCATATCCAACTGTTTGATATAATTAACGTTTATTATTTCACATTCCCTCTTTTGTCCCCATGAGTATCCTGAAAGGAATGTGGCGATTTCATCGGGAGGGCTTACTGTCGCACTTAATCCAATCCTGGTAAAACCACCAGTCAATTCATTTAAACGTTCTAAACTTAGACTAAGGTGTGTACCTCTCTTATTTTCCGCAAGGGAATGAATTTCGTCAATAATCACATATCTGACACTCTTGAGTTTTTCCCGAAACTTGGGAGCAACAAGAAGAATGGATAATGTTTCAGGTGTTGTGATTAAAATGTGTGGAGGATGCTTTAACATTTTGGAACGCTGATATTGGGTGGTGTCCCCTGTTCTGACTGCCTGTCTTATTCCAATATCATATCCTGCAACATCATTGATTCCGTTAATAGGTTCTTCCAAGTTCTTAAAAATGTCATTGTCCAAAGCCTTAAGGGGGGAGATGTAAATACAATAAACCTTCTCCTCCAACATGTTGCGTTGACTAAGACTTGTAAGGCCGGATAAAATGGCTAAAAAGGCAGTCAATGTTTTTCCGGAACCTGTGGGAGAGAGTATCAGGATATTTTTTCCGGCATTAATGTGGGGAATTGCTTGTCTTTGAGCATCAGTAAATGTTTCAAATCTGCTTTTAAACCATTTGCTAACGTAAGGGTGCAGTAAGCTATGTATATGCTCATCATCATATTCAATATTCAAGTTTTCATCCTCTTAATAATTTTCATCTCTTTCTACATGTAGAATGTCCCTTATAGTACCAAAGTCAAATACTTCATCACCCTCAACAGCATATGCTTCAAAACTTAAAATGTCACCAATAAAGGGTGAAATGGTTTTTTCATGTAAAACATCGGAACCATGACTGATGTGGTTAAAAGAGGGTGTGACAATTAGATTGTAATCATTCCAGCTTCCCTTTAAAAACGTTTTAACCTTTTCCACACGTTCCTGATTACGAATACCTATGCATGGATGTTCATGGCCTATTATAATCGTTTCAATATCTTCCGGAATGCTTTTTGGAATATTGTGTCCGTGTGTTATAAAGTATTTTCCCATAGTAATTTCATCTTCCAGTATGATATCTCTCTTGTTTAAGATATATTGGGTGAAATTATCGTGATTTCCTTTAATAACTTTGATATCTACATAAATATCTGACAAATAATCAATAAAACTCAAAACCTCTTTCCATTCCTGTTTGCTGATGCTGCCGAAGTTATGTTTGATGTCTCCGTTAAGTATTATTTTATCCGCATTTGCCTTTTCCTGAATGGCATCAAGTGAATCTATAACCTTGTCAAACTGGTATTGGGGAATCATTAAACCCTGACTGTTCAGGGATGTTTCATAACCGAAATGTAAATCGGATATGATGAGTGTATCATCAATTTTCAAGGCCTTGTTGATTATTTGGGCACCATATATTTCAGTAGATAAATTCATAATAATATTTTGTTAAAACAAATTGTTAAAATATATTATTTCATTTTTTTATGACAAAAGAATTTTATAAATAATATTATTAAGTACTTTTTAATAGATATATAACCATAGAAGTATCCTATGGGGATACAAAGGGAATAATTATTATGACAGATATGATTGCAATTGAAGAAAAGCTTGCCGATGAAAACTATGAAGTAAGACAAGAAGCATGTAAAGACCTGATTGAATATCCTGAAGAAGGAATTCCATTATTAATAGACACATTCACAGATAAAAATCCGCATGTAAGATTCCAGGCTGCAAAATCCTTGGCAGAAATAGGAACAGAGTCAATCAAACCATTAATAACAGCTTTAAGTTCTGATAACCCATCTGTTCAAAAATATGCTATTCTGGCCTTAAAGGATATTGGTGATGACACCGTAGCACAAGAACTTATTGATGCATTAAGTTCTGAAGATTTTGCAATAAGAAAGTTTGCAGCTAAAGCATTGGGTGAAATGGAAGTAAAGACAGCAGTAGATCCTATAATTGAGTTACTTACTGATGATGATTGGGGAGTAAGAACTTCAGCAACAAAAGCTTTAGGTGATATTGGGGATGAAAAAGCAATAGATCCTATTAAAAAGGCTAGAAGGGCAGCTACCGGTGATAAAGAATTCAAAAAAGTAGCAAACAAAGCTCTTAAAAAAATAGATCCAAAACCAAAAAAGAAAAAAAGTTAAAAAAATAGTATAATCTCCAATCCCTTTTTTCCACTAATTTTTATTTTTTTTATATATTGTCTCGTAAATGTCATTTCTTTTATTTTTAAGTATTGGGATTTGTTGTCGTACCGAATTAATGGATTCCGGTGTCAAAGTGGCATATAGAATTTCCTCTTTTTCATGGGCTTTGGACAATATTTTTCCCCATGGATCAACAATCATGGAATGTCCCCATGCAACATAGTATGGGTTTTCAACTTGGCTGGGTGATGTTGCAACCACATAAGTTTGATTGTCTATTGCTCTTGCTCTAATCAATGTTTCCCAGTGTAACGGCCCGGTAGTTTTATTAAACGCACCAGGTAACAGTATTATGTCGGAATCATTCATCAATGTCCACATTTGATTAAATCGTATGTCATAACAAATTGCAATGGAAATATTTGCAAGGGGCGTTTTTATGCTGGTAATCTTATTTCCAGGACTAAGGGTTTCGGATTCAGTGAATTTCATGCTTTCGGTGTCAATGTCAAACATGTGCATTTTTCGGTGTTTATCCAGTATTTTTCCATTGTTGTCAATAAAATAAGCTGTATTGTAAATTCTTTCATCATCTCTTTCAGCTATGGAACCTGCCTGTAAATAAATGTCATTCTCCCTGGCTACTTCACACATGGCCTTTAAGGTATAGCTGTCCTTTTCCTTTTCAGAATTTTCAATAAATTTGTCATTTGAGTATGGTGTGTTGAACATCTCAGGTAATGTAATTAAATCGACATTATTGGATGATGCTTCGTTAATTAATTCCACAGCATGTTCCACATTCTTTTCCTTGTCATCCACAACATTCATTTGGCAACTTGCAATACTTAATTTTTTCATATTATCACCATATAAATAATAATTTATATTTTTATAGTTATACAAATAACTAATAAGAAGTAAAAAAATAGGTGAAATAAATGATAGAAGTTGAAATAGACAGGGCTAATTGTAGAGGTTGTGGTGCATGTACAAAGCCTTCACAAATATTGTTTCTTGATGATCAAAAACTGGTGAACATGGAGGGGGGATTTGTGGATGATGATGTTGTTGAAGGATTAGTTAAATCAATATATGAAATAGAAACATCTGCAAGTATCTGTCCAAACGATTGTTTTACTTTATATGATGAGGATACTGGTGAAGAAATAGAAGTTGAACGCAATGCGTTACTGGAGGATTGATTTTCTTGTTAGATTTATTCCCGGAAGATGATGTAAAAAAATGGAAATTATTCATATCTTATCCAAAGGATTGTGAAGATTACAATACTTTCATGTCACGATTGGAGTCAGCAACAGAGGCTTTTAAATGGGAGGACATAACTGATGTTTCCCAGGAAGGTTATGCAGAGGCCATTGCCGATTGTGATGCGTTGATTGTTTTATCTGGTTTGTGGGAAAGTGATAAGCAAATTATTGGTGAGCACATAAGATATGCTCAGACATTTGAAAAAGCAATTATCATCATCAGACCATACGGTGCCGAAGAAATTCCTGAAGATTTGCAGGATGTTGCCACCAAGGTGGTTGGATGGAATACTGCATGTATCGTTGATGCAATACTTTTAAGTATAAATGGGGAGGATTATGAATTTTTAATGTAATCTCTTTTTTTTCTTTATTTAAAGAACGAGTCTAATGTTGAAGCATTGTCTTTAATTAAGTTTAAAGGAGCTTCCATGGCTATAAACTCCATCTGTAATGATTCTAATTCTTCTTTAGCATTTAAGGTAATGTCTGGAGCTACAATTATACCTCTAACAAATTCTTTATTGTCTTTAAAGCAATCAACATATCTTTTTAATTGTTTAACAGCATTCATTCCGGCTTTTCTACTTTTAAATTCCAATATCATTAATTTTTCTTCGGAATCTGTTCCCATCAAATCGATAAAACCATTTTCTGTCTGATATTCTCTTCGGGTAGGTCTGAATCCTTTTTCTATAAGTTCAGGTTTTTCCCATGCAAGATCAACCATGTGTTTTTCATAACCTCTTATCTCCAGATCTTTGGTATCCAGACAGTTGTAATAGGTTACATTATACACTTCATCCAGGAAGACCTTAATCTCTTCATTAGGTTTGATTTTTTTACTGGTTAATATTATTCCTTCATCAGTCAAAGAAACCTTATTCTTACAACCGGGAGCCTGCCAGTTAACAGGATCCAAATTTAATTCCTGATGAATGGCAAAAGTTCCATCCTTTTTAATTAATATCAACCGGTCTCCGGATTCAAGGATACTGCGGGCTCGGCCTTCATATTCAACATGACATTTGGATAAAATAAGCAGCATTGCCTTTTTATCAAAGCCCTCCTGAATCACATTGTATGCATCTTCATTACTAGGATATTCTATGCTTTTGAATTTAATTATAATCCCCTTCCAATATTAGTTATTATTAGGTTTGTAAAACAAAATATTTAATTTATTTATAATAAATAACTATATATAATTGACAAATAAAACTTGTAAATCGGAAGGAAAAATTAATGACTTTGATGAACATATTAAAAAAATTAAGTATTCTAATTGTGGCGATATTAGCTATACATGTAACTAGGATGGGTGTAAACTATTTCACAATACTCCTTGCCATAGGTATTATCATGCCCATAATTTGCGGAAGTAAAAAAAGTGCAGTATTCACAGGAATACTATACGCAACTTTAAGTTATATAATAACTTATCCTTCAAGCTTGTTTTTAATAAACTATATGCCTAGAGAAAGTATTCCTATAACGGTTTCAACAGCAACAGTATACTCCAACCTACTTATGGGGTGGATAATTCCAGTAATAATAACAATAGTGGTATGCGGTATCTTTTCCGTAATAGGACTCATGCTTAAAAGATTATTTGAAAAACTCATGGGGAAAGGTACGGATGAACATTATTTCAAAGAAGAAAAGGATTCCGATACGATTATAACAGATTCTTTCAATAGACGTCCTGAATATTCATACAATAACAATTCATTTAATGGTAATCGTGACTATTCCTATGATGATTATTCATTCAATAGAAATGATGATTATTATTATGAGGACAATTCATTTAATCCTAATCATGATTATTCGTATGAGGATAACTCATTCAACAGGAATAAAGACTATTCATTTGATGCAAATTCATTAAATAAAAAAGAAAAAAAAGAATTGTTGTATATGACTCCAATTCAAAAGGCAAAAAACAGAAAGAAAAGAAACGGGAAGTAGATGTTTATGAAAGAAGTAATTATTGTCGGTGCCGGAACTGGCGGTTTGAGTGTTGCAAGAGAACTATCTAAAAATTCTAATGTTAACATAACAATCCTGGAGAAAGGACCATTGGCTGATGCATCAGAAGCATACAAATTTTATGATGTATGGGATAAAAATGAAATGGAATTAATCAAAACGAATGTTGTTGGAGGATCATCCTTAGTAATAGCAGGAAATTTCGTACCCTCTCTTGTTGATGAATTAAAAGAATATGATATAGACATAACTCCTCAACTGGAACAACTAAAGGATGAAATAGGTATTCAGACAATGCCTAAAAGTCATGAAGGTAAAATCAATAAATTATTGTATGATGCAGCTACTCAATTGGGTTTGGACATGCAGGACATGCCAAAGGCAATAAATCCATCCAAATGTAAACAATGTGGTAAATGTGCATGGGGTTGTCCTCATGGAGCCAAATGGGATAGTTTGAAAGATTGGGAGGTTGCCCAGAAAAACGGCGTTAAATTAATAACAAACGAGGGAGTGACTGGTTTAATAACACAAAACAATGAAATTAAGGGTGTTAAAACAGATCAGGGAAATCAATACTATGCCGACATTGTTGTTTTAGCTGCGGGTGGTATGATTACACCAAAATTATTAAGAACTGCAGGAATTAAGGCGGGTGAAACTTTTTCAGTAGATCCTTTCATAACTGTTGGAGGATACTTAAAGGGTGCAAGACAGGACAATGAAATTCAAATGAACAAATTCATAAAATTGCCACATATTGTTATTGCATCACATACAAGCCAGTTCCTATTGCCAAAAATACAGGAAACACATCCTGATGCAACCGTAGATGACATTATCAGTTTCATGATAAAGATTCCAGATAACCTTAAGGGTCATGTTTATCTGAATGAAGTGGAAAAAGGTATAGACTTTGAAGATGCATCATTACTTGCAAGAGGAGCTGCAATTGCAGGAAACATCCTTGTAAAAGCAGGGGCAGATATTGAAAGTATATCCTCAACCCATGTGAGGGGAGCACACTTAATAGCATCTGCCAGAATAGGAGATGTGGTTGACAGCAATTTAGAAACAGAAATAAAAAACCTCTATGTAGCTGACGGGTCAGTATTACCTAAGGCACCGGGTTTACCGCCAATATACACTATTCTTGCATTATCAAGAAGATTAGGACAATATTTGGACAAAAAGTTATAACTTTGTCCATTACTTTTTTAAATGGGCAGTAATAATAGTAAAACTGGATGAATTAATAGTAAGTTCAGTATTTTTTAAATTCACATAATAATTTTTACCTTTTTTAATTACGGTACTGTTCTCATTTTCAATTATATTAACACAGTACTCTACAACATCATCTATCGATAATCCCAGATTGTTTTTAATTCTTCCAATACCTAATTGGGTTGTATGTATCTTATGTTTATTAGATAACAATTCTTCTTTCAAATTCATAAAACCACAAAAAAAATAATTGTTGGAGGTTAAAGGTCTATTCTTTCAAAGCTTTCAGCTGTATCCTCTAAAACTTTTTCCTGATTTATATCCTCAACAACCTTTTTGAATAATTCCAAATCGGCATGTGTTTCAGGATATCTTGGAACTGCACTACATCCACTGTCAGGTAATATTGATACTTCATAAGTGCCTATTTTTTTACCGATTTCTTCAATTTCAATCTTATCCATACTGATTAATGGACTGAAAATCGGCATTTTACAATGATATCTTGTTACTTCTATATTGTTGAGGGTTTGTGAAGCAACTTGACCAATACTACTTCCATCAACAATGGCATGGGCTTTCTCCCGTTTTGCAAGCATGGATGCTATTTGATACATACCGCTTTTACACAGTACACAAGTCATTCTAGGAGGGGCCTCATTTTGAACATGCTGAAGATATTTTCCAAATTTAACAGAATAGACTTTCACTTCTTCTCCCAGAGAATATCTTCTGAGGTTATCTGCATTTTTAAGAACTTTTTCTACAGAACCTTCAGTAAAGGGGTAATTGTCACAGTGTAATAATGTAATTGAACATCCTCTTTTTAAAAGCTGGAATGCTGCTACTGGAGAATCTATTCCTCCGGATATTAAACAAATTACCTTTCCCTGACTACCCACAGGTAATCCTCCAAGACCCTTAATTTTTTCATGATATATGAAAGTCTTATCTTCTCTTACTTCAACATACAACGTAAAATCAGGATTTGACAAATTAACTTTAGCATCTGTAGCATCTATCACAACCGAACCCGCATAAGCTGCCATTTCTTGACTGGAAAAATCATGTTTTCCAACACGTCTACATCTCACAGCAAAACTATCAGTTTTTGGATCAAATTTGCCCTTTTTGATAACTTCCGGTAAAATTTCGTTAATCAAATCACTAATTTCCTGTTTATCGGTTCTGGTTTCTTTTACAGGGCTGTATGATACAATACCAAATACTCTTCCAAGAACATCCTGAACTTTTTCATCACTTTCATCAGTAACGATTGTTATTCTGCCCTGATCATTTTCAAAACTACACTTTAATTCGCTTTGTATATTGGAAATAAGTTTATTTTCAAATTTCCTTCTAATTTTCGGACTTTTTACTCCTATTTCTCCATATCTTATAAAATATTTCATATTCTCACTCACAAATCAGTTATTAATCTGGCTAAATGATCCAAATTTTTAATTTCATATACTTCGGCACCCGCATTTTGATAGTCTCTCACACAGCTTGTGGGGGTGTCCCATTTGCTTTCAGGTTCGGGATTGAAAATCAACACTTTGGCGCTTTTAGTAACAATTTCCTTAAGTATCACTGCACTTTCAAGGATACCATCTTCTCTTTTTCCCTGCCAATCCCTACAATCACTTAATATTATGACTGTTGTCCTGTGATTAAGATGTGTTCTTGCTAAAAACTCTTTAAATGATGCTGCCATATCTGATTGTCCATGTATCATTCCTCTTTGAAGTTTCTTTAAAGTAACTGCCTCATAGGAAATTTCATAGGATTCGGTTTTCAAAGCATCTGTTGTTTCAATAACTTTACTGTCAAATTCAAAACAGGAAATCTTATCGAATGACCTTTGACAACCGTAGATTATTGAAAAAAACCAGTTACTAATCCAATCACATGAACCGCTCACATCATTCAGGAATATGTGCTTGGTTTTGTTAAGTTTTGGTTTTGCATATACAATATCTATTAACTTACCACCATTCTTTAGATTTGTACGTATGGTACGAGGCATATTGATGTTATTTGATTTCATCAGTCTTTTTCTTCGGGCTCTGCTGTTTGCTATTTTTTTACCTAATTTCCTGCATAAATCAACTATTCTTTCATCAAAAGTGTTCAAATGGTTGATATCGCTTTTCAACAAATCTTTTTCATGAATCTTGTTTTGTTGTAAATTTTCAGCATCAAATTCAGGGGGAATCATCTGTTCTATTGGTATTTCACTAATCTGTGAATCAGGCAAGCCCATTATGTCTTCCTGTTCTATTGCGGGGTCTTTAAATGGACTGTCAGACTCTTCCTTGGTTGTATGTTTGACACCTTCTTCGGGCTCTGCAAACAATTCTTCGAAGATATCATCAAACTTCTGTTCATCATGAGTATCTTTAATATAAACAGTTTTAAGTGCATATTGCATATCCTTTATATCAGTAGAACCTTTCATTAGGTTCCAAACATCGCAGGCTGTTTTAGTACTGCGAACACTAACTGACACACCTTCTTCTCTTAATTGATTAGATAATGCAACTATTCTTTCGTTAACCATCACAATCTCTCACTGAATTTCTCAAATTTTTACAAAAAAACATTCTATAATTTATTTTTGTACTTTTTTTTATATATCATATTTTATATAGGTATTTTTGTTATTCATAAAAAATTTATGTGATGTTTTTGAAATATAATATATAATCAAAAGCTGTTGCAATTATTAAATTAAAGGTTATTATATGAAACGAGTAGTATTATCTGGAACAGGCAGTGGGGTTGGTAAAACAACCATTTCCACAGGAATTATGAGGGCTTTGTCAAAAAAACATAAAATACAATCATTTAAGGTGGGGCCGGATTATATAGATCCATCATATCATAAATGTGCCACAGGAAACAATGCACGAAATTTGGATTCATTTTTCATGTCAAATGGACAAATAAGACAATCCTTCAAACAGGGTATGGAAAGAAGTAATGCTGATTATGGAATAATAGAAGGAGTTAGGGGATTATATGAAGGAATCAGCCCCATAACAGATGTTGGAACAACATCCTCCATAGCCAAAGCATTAAATGCACCAGTCATTCTTATAATAAACAGTAGAAGTTTGGTTAGAAGTGCAGCTGCAATGACTCTGGGATTCAAGGCATTGGATAATCAAATAAACATTCAGGGAGTAATCTTAAACAACGTCAAAAGTCAAAAACATTATTTAAAAACAAAAGAAGCTGTTGAAACACTGGCAAATACTCCTGTAATCGGGGGAATAGTCAGGGACAAATCCATCACTATGGAACAGAGACATTTGGGTTTAATACCTGCCGTGGAAGAAGAACGTATAAAACATTTAATAGAAAAATGGGGAGAATTAATCGAAGACAACATAGATTTGGATATGTTGGTGGAAATAATGGATAATTCTAAACCTATAACTGATGATTATGAACCGATATGGATGGATAATACTACTCATGAAAAAACAAGAATAGGAATACCGTTTGATGAGGCATTTAACTTTTATTATCAGGAAAACATGGAAGCATTGGAAGCAAACAATGCAGAATTAGTCTTTTTCAGTCCGATACATGATGAAGAAATGCCTGATGTTGATGCACTATACATTGGAGGGGGATATCCGGAAGTGTTCAAGAAGGAATTATCCCAAAACAAAAGCATGTTGAAATCAATTAAGGATTTTTCACAAGACAACAATCCGATTTATGCAGAATGTGGTGGATTGATGTATCTTACAAAATCCATAGATGATTTGCCGATGGTGGACGTATTTCCATACAAATCCATGCTGACCAAAAAAGTACAGGGATTAAGTTATACTATAGCACAGGTAATACAGGACAACCCGATTCTTAAAAAAGGCCAGCAGTACCACGGTCACGAGTTCCATTATTCCAAGGTAGAGTACACGGGATCAAACAAGAACGATTTTGCATTCGAAATGAAACGTGGGGTTGGAATCACGGGAAAATATGATGGTTTGCTAAAAAATAAAACAGTTGCCAGTTATATACATACTCATACGTCATGTTTACCTGATTTTGCATATAACTTTACACAATCTATAATTGATGGGAAATGAATAAATATAATATAAGATATGGTGTGAAAATATGGTATTGAAAATTGGAATAATTAAAGTTGGAAACATTGGAACATCCCCTATAATAGATTTGATATTGGATGAACGGGCAGACAGACAAGATATTGATGTCAGGACAATAAGTTCCGGGGCTAAAATGGGAAAAAAACAAATACATGAAATATTGCCTAAAATATTTGATTTCAATCCTGATTTACTGATTTTTATAACTCCGAATCCTAACGCTGTTCAGCCAAGGAATGCATGGGAAGAATTATCAAAAAAAGACATTCCTACAGTAATCATAGGAGATAAACCTGGTGAAAAAAGTATCAACAGGATGAAAGAGAAGAATTTGGGATACATACTCATACATGCGGATGCAATGATAGGTGCAAGAAGAGAATTTTTGGATCCTACAGAAATGGCTCTGTTTAATGCCGATGTCTTGAAAGTATTGTCAGTCACGGGAACTTTACGTTTGGTTGCCGGAGCCATAGATAAGTTACTTGGACAAATTACCGAAAATGAAAACATTGAATTACCGCAACTTGTTGTCACGGCAGAACTGGCAGTATTCAATGCAGGTTTTAAAAATCCATATGCAATGGGTAAAGCAATAGCTGCATACAATATGGCATCTTTGGTCTCAGAAATGAATATCAAGGCATGTTTCCAAACAGATGAACCTGATGTGTATATTCCATTAGTAACAGCGTCTCACGAATTAATGTCTGCAGCAGCAAAAATGGCAGATGAAGCACGAGAAATAGAAAAATCAAATGACACTGTTTTAAGAACACCACACGCAAAAGACGGCTCAGTATGGGTAAGACAATCCTTGGTTGATACATATAAATAAAAAAAAGAGAGTAAAAGGTAAAAAAAGTTATAATATTCCTTTAGTACTTAATATTTGATCATGAGTAATTGTTGTTGCAGTATTTAAAGAACGAGCCAATGCTTTAAATATTGCTTCACAAATATGATGGTCATTTTCTCCTTCTGCTTTAACATTTATGTTCATGAGAGACGTATTTGCGAATGATTCAATGAAATGTTTAACGTTTTCAGAACTTATGTCTCCTATTTTTTGGTATTTGAAATTTGCTTTGAAAACAGTGTAGTTCCTTCCACTAATGTCTACAGCAACCTGGGCTAATGACTCATCCATAGGTACAACACTAAAACCCATACGGTTTATTCCTTTTTTATCACTTAATGCTTCTTTAAAACATTCTCCAAGCAATAATGCTGTATCCTCGACAGTATGGTGATCATCTACTTCGATGTCTCCAACAGCCTTAACATTCAAATCAAAAAATCCGTGTTTACTAAAAGATTCAAGCATATGGTCTAAAAACTTTAATCCAGTATCTATATTGCTTTTTCCATTACCATCAATGTTTAATTCAATTGTTATGTCAGTTTCTTTTGTTTTTCTACTTAATTTTACCTTTCTATTTTTAGCCATGTTAACATCTCTTTTAACGTTCTAATCTTCTAATTTATATATTAATTCTTTCTTTTCAATATATTTAACTATCTTTTCACTAAACCTGTTTAGCACTGGTATTTTATTAAAATATCGTGCAAAAAAGTCCAAATCTCTTTTAGTTAAGACCTTAAGCATTATTAATGAAATAACATAGGCAACACTACCTATAATCAATCCAAATATTGATCCTATGATACTTTTTGGAATAAGAACACAAACTATTGTCAAAATAATGTTTGCCATTATTATCATTACAATATTTTTCCATGGAAGGGATATCTTCGTATTTCTGATTACAAAGTACATTATCACAAGCATAAGGAGGAATGTTGTAATTGTGGTTGCTATTGCAGCACCGATAATACCCATTCTGGATACAAACAGGGCATTTAATACAACATTCAACAATGTACCAACCAATAAGATAATCATAGGTAATCTTGGTTTGCCTGTTCCCTGTAGGATACTGCTGCAAATCATGTAAATGCTGTAAAAGGACATTCCAATAACCAATATGCTTAAAGGTCCTGATCCCTGAGTATATGCGCCACCAAATAATAATGTGATGATAGGAGTACTGAATACACTTATTAAAACACATAATGGCAACACGGTCAAAATACTATATCGTAAACAGTCGCTAACATATTCCTGTAATAGTTTATGGTTCTTTAAAGCATATGCTTCAGCAGTTGCAGGTAAGAGAACGGTTGAAACAGACAATGAAATAACTAACGGAATTCTGGATATCGGATCTGCCGCATTATAAAAACCCACATCGGATGACAGCATGAAATAACCAATAACCAATGTTCCCACATCATAAATAGCCATTTCTGAAAGGGCAGTAATGGCTACTGGAACTGCAAAACGTATTAACATCCATAACAGTTTTAACTCTTCCCTAAAAGTTAAATTCAAGGAGTCCTCAGAATAAAAAATCGGACTGATATATTTCTTATACAAAACCACGGCAGTAAGTGCAGAAACCATAAAACCAAAGGCTCCACCAAGGACTGCACCCATCGCATACAATCCACAATATACAAATACACAAGCAAAGACTATTGTAGCTACCTGTTCAGCAAGTCTATTGTAAACGGTGTACTCATTTTTATAAACACCCTGAAAAGCCCCTCTCATGGCTCCAACAATAACACTAAATGGTGTAATTAAACTAACAGCTCTTAACGGCCATACAACAAGGGGCTTGTGAAAAATGTTGTTGGCAATAAAGTCTGATGAAAACAGCAATACTATACTAAGCAATATGGCCATCAAAACCATAAACTTGGTTGCAGTTAAAATAACCTGTCTTGTTAACGCTTTCTCATCCTTTGCATTATACTCTGCCACATATTTGGATATTGCAGGTGGTAATCCTCCTGCAGACAGTATTTGGAAAATACCCTGAAAAGGTAACGTTAATCCATATAAACCGTAACCTTCCGGTCCAAGCATTCTGCTCATCAATAACCGGTTGATGTATCCTCCTAATCTGAACAAAAGGTTACCTATTAACAGTATAAAACTATTTTTCAGTACTTTATTTGACATGTTGTTCACAAAATCTGTTAATTAAAATAAAATGTTTATATCACTTTATAAAGATATACTTATATAGTTTAGTATTTATTGAATGCTAATAAACTATTTTATGGTTGATTGTTATGAATTACAAAAAGTTTGATATTTTTTCACCATTGGTTTTTGTCTTATTGGTTGTTGTTTATCTAATTTTTTCACAAATAGCCTTTAATTATCATTTAAAAGAGTTAGTTGGCATAAACATAAATACATTATACGTTATAGGATTGGGTTTAGTATTTTATGTGGGAGGTCTTTGTTTATCTAGGTATCTACTTAATAATAAAGAGTTTTCATTAAATGAAACCAAGATAAACAGGATTTTTTCAGAAAAAATACTTCTGTCTTTGGTTATTGTTGGTATTTGCCTACAAGTGATTAATTTAATATATTTGGGTGGCATACCTTTATTTAGCGGATATTTGAAAGCACATGCAGCTACAAGAATATGGCTGTTATCCTATCTGATATTTTTACCATCCATTAATATTCTGATGGCCAGATACAATAACAAAAAGTATTATCTGCTATTTATTATCGGATTAGTGCTGTTTGTATTTACGGGTTATAGAACAACCGTTATGGCTATTGTAATAAGCATGTTAATCACATTATATTACACTAAAGATTTAAAATGGAAATATTTGTTATTAGCTATCATTGCAATATTCATTCTATTGTTAATCGTGGGATATGTTGCTGTAAAATCAATAGAATGGCAAACCTGGACTTTAAGTCCATTGGAGTTATTGTTCTACAGGGCAGGATATACATTGCAGGTACTTGATCATGCGGTGGTTTTACAGGGAAGTACACATGGTCAATTGTTATACAATACATTAATGGGATTTTTCAAATCTACTGATCCGAGGGTTATAGTTGGCTCTACAACTCTGGGTTATGCTCATTCAACTACCTCAATGATATTTGGTCCGGCATTGTTGGATTTTGGATTATATGCAATGTTGCTTCAGATGTTTTTATTAGGGGCAGTAATGAACTTCATTTACCTGATTCAAAAATCATTGGGAAATGTTTTCGTAGGATTATATGCAATATTGCTTGCACACGTATTTATTTGGATAGAAACAGGACCAACCGATTTGGTAGTTCTGTTGTTCTTCTTAATTACAATAATAATAATTTTATATTCAGTATCAATTAAAAGGGGGGATGTGTAGATGAACATAGCAGTAGTGGCAGAAACAGCGCCGGCCAAAACGTTGATTCCGGTTATTGAAAAATTAAATGATAATATAACTTCTTTAACTCATAGTGAAGGGGCAGAAAAATTATTACGTCCGTATAGTTCTGAAGTTTTGCCTATAGGTAAAGGAAGAAGAAACACCACTACAAAACGTAGTGATTTAACTATTGGCAGATTGGTTTTGCAGGATACTTTTAGAACTTACAAAGCACTAAAATCCGCTGATGCAGAATTGGTGTTAACCTGTGGAAATGCCGGAGATGTCAGAAAAGGAATATCTGCAGCAAAAAAATTAAAAATCCCCAAACTACACATCGAACAGGACCTCTACAATCCTATAGAAATGATTGCCTACGCAGATTTAATCACGGTACCTAACATGCATGCTAAAAAAATCTTGAAAAAAATGTATGGGATTACCAATACAGTTAATATTAAGGGATATCCTCAAGCAGAATATGTCAACAGAGTTCCAATCATGGATCCTGAAGAGATTTACAGGCATTATGGTATAAATGATTTTTATGTTCTCTTTTTAGGAGGAGATACAAGGGCAAGTGACATTCCACGAATCATTCAGGAAGTTCAAAAATTGGATAAGATCATACTAATCATACCTTATCGATTTGAAGCAAAATCAATCAGTAAGTTTATTACCCGAAAAGGAGTTTATGTAATTGATGGATATGTTGATCTAATCAGTTTGATGAATGCTTCACAAGGAGTAATATACTGTGCAGGTATGGGCGTTACAATCGAAGTTGGAGCCTTATCAGTTCCTAGCGTTAAATTATTAGGATTCCATACACAACATGCAAGTAATGATCTGGCACAATCATTGGGGATTGATGTTGTATCAGCATATGACATAGAATATGCTGTAGGACATATGAAAAAGCCGCATGGTTCAAGATTAATAAAAAACGGTTCCAAAGCAAGCATTAAAGTTGCCGAGTTAACAAGGGATATGAGAATGTTTGACAATTCCAACGGCGGCAGAAAAAGCTTAAAATTAATATGGGATCAAAGAAAAAAATATCGATAATTCTATTTTTTTATATTTATTTTTTAAAAAAAAGGTGGGGGGATGAAATTCTATAAGGCAATCGGTCCGTTTCCCGGATCTGAGCCGTATAAAAGATCACATATTTCATAAAGTTGATCAATACCCCTTACTTCATGTGCCTGTAGAGGAATTTGTGCTATAATCTGATCACCAAATAACTCTTCAATTGTTTCTAAACGTTTTTCCTGTATTTCTCTTCTTGCTCTGCAGAATTCACAGTGGTTGTTGTCAGGCTGAATTTTATTTACTATTATTCCATCAGTACTCATATTGCATTTATGTAATGCTTCCATTGCACGGCTTGATTCGTAGATTGACATTTCCTCAGGGATGAGTACAGTTTTAAATGTTGTTCTTTTAGGGTCTGTAAGAACTTCTCTGGCACTTAGTATTTGTTCTTTCATTCTGTTTAATTCTTCCATTTCCTGTTCATTTTCTTCATCTGAACCCATGAATGGGATGATGTTTTTAAGTTTACTTGCCATTTGACCCAGTTGTGTTCTCGTTTTAATTAATTTTCCCATCCAGGAGTCCATCATTTCAGGGAAAGAAAGTAGTCTTAATGTATGTCCTGTTGGTGCGGTATCAAAAATCACGACATCGTATTCGTCACTGTTCATATATTCCATGAATTTTTCAAATGAAGCAACTTCATCTATTCCTGGTGAAGAACTCATTACATCCAATTGATCAGAAAACATGCTTAATGCATCGTTATATTTTTGTTGTTGATTCATTTTTTCTTTATATTCTTCCATTGCCTTGTCAGGATCAATTTCTATAGCTTCCAGGTTTTGGGTAATTGGTGTAGGCACGTGTTTTATGATTCTGTCAAATGAATCTCCAAGGGAGTGTGCCGGATCTGTTGATATGATTAATGTTTTCTTGTTCATCCTAGCACACCAAAGTGCGGTTGCAGCAGATACTGTAGTTTTTCCTACTCCTCCTTTTCCTCCGATAAATATGAATGTTGTGCTTTTTTTGTTAAATTTCACTAAATCTGTAAATGCCATGATTTACCTCCTAGTTTAATTAAAATGTATTTTTTTATATTTTTTTCATGTTTTTTCATATATTTTATTAATAATATTTTATCATTCTAATTTAATAAACTTTTGTTATTTTAATATTTTCATTAATTATATTATTGATAAAAAAGAAATTTATCATTAATTAACTATTTGGAATGAAAGGATATGATAGATTTACCTGATTTTGATGCTAAGATTTTCATTGAAAACGTATGTGATTTTATAAAAGAAAAAGTTAAAAATGCACATTGTACCGGGGTGGTTCTGGGATTAAGTGGTGGAATAGATTCTGCAGTAGTAGCATACCTGGCAGTTAAGGCTTTGGGTTCCTCAAATGTCAGAGGATACATACTTCCAACAAAAACAACATCACAACAGGATTTAGACGATGCAAAGCTAGTTCAAGAAAAACTTAAAATTGAAGGGGAAAGCATATGCATAGATGAAATTCATGAAAACATCATGAAAGAACTCTCTAATGAAGGACAGCCAGACAACAACCTTGCATTGGCAACTTCAAATGTAAAGCCAAGATTAAGAATGACCATATTATATTATTATGCAACAATTTACAAATCACTTGTAATAGGAACAGGAAATAAAACAGAGCTAAATGTAGGATACTTTACAAAACACGGTGATGGCGGAGTGGACATGCTTCCAATAGGTGATTTGTACAAGGAAGAAGTGATGGCAGTTGCAAAGGAATTAGGTGTTCCCGAACAAATAATAGAAAAACCACCAACGGCAGGTCTTTTGCCTAATCAAACGGATGAAAAGGAATTGGGTATGACATATCACGTACTTGACAGATTATTGTACCTCTATCTTGATGAGAATAATGATGAAGAGGAAATTTCCAAAAAGTTAGGGTTAGATATTACTGAAGTGGAGCGAATAATCAATCTAAACAAGAATTCTCAACATAAAAGGGATACTCCACCAATATTTCTTAAATAAGAAATGAATTCACCACCACACTTTTTTTATAATATATTATGATTAAATTAAAATATTGTAAGTGATATAAATATTAATATTATAAACAATCGTAATTATTTTCATTTAATAATCAAATAATTAAACAGGGAGTTTAATCTAATGGTTTCCGAATTAGAAAAGAAATGGCAAAAGAAATGGCAAGAAGAAAAATTATTCGAATCAAATCCGGATGATAGAGAAAAAATGTACGTAACAGTAGCATTCCCATATCCTAGTGGTGCAATGCACGTAGGTCACGGAAGAACATACACAGTTCCAGATGTATATGCAAGATTTAAAAGAATGCAGGGATACAATGTGCTCTTTCCAATGGCATGGCACGTAACAGGTGCACCTGTAGTTGGAATTGCTAAAAGGATAGAAAGACAAGACCCATGGACATTGGACATCTACAAAAACGTACATCAAGTACCTGAAGACGAATTGGCAAAATTCGTTGATCCTGAATACATAGTAAAATATTTCAGTTCAGAATATCATGAAGATATGACACACATGGGATATTCAATTGACTGGAGAAGAGAATTCAGAACAATCGATCCACACTACAAACAATTTGTAAGATGGCAAATAAGACAACTTAAGGATAAAGACTTAATAAGAAAAGGATCACACCCTGTAAAATACTGTCCATCAGATGAGAACCCTGTGGGAGATCATGACTTGCTTGAAGGGGAAGGCGTAGGAATAAACGAATTAACATTAATTAAATTCCCATGTGAAGACGACTACCTGGTAGCAGCAACATTCAGACCAGAAACCTTATATGGAGCAACAAACTTCTGGCTAAATCCTGATGAAGAATATGTAAGGGTAAAATACAACGATGAAAAATGGATAATAAGCAAAGAATCATTTGCTAATATCATTCACCAAAAAGAATCAATGGAAATCATTGAAGATGTGGATCCAAAAGATTTCATTGGAAAATACGTAACAAATCCATTAACAAACGACCCATTACCAATTTTCCCAGCATCATTTGTTAACCCAGATTATGCTACAGGAGTAGTATTTTCAGTACCTGCACACGCACCTGCAGATTACATTGCACTTGAAGACATTAAAAACAACAAAGAACTAATCGAGAAATACGGTTTACAGGAACAAATAGACAACATAAAAATGATTAGTCTTGTAAAACTAAAAGGATACTCTGAATTCCCTGCTGTAGATTTCATCAAACAATTCAACGTTGAAAGTCAGGAAGATGAAAAACTCAAAGACGCTACCAACGAAGCATATAAGACAGAACATGCAAAAGGTATAATGAATGAAAACACCGGAGAATTCGAAGGAAAACGTGTTGCAGATGTACGTGATGAAGTCATAGAAAAATTAATAGACGAAAACATCGCAGACAAATTATATGAATTTGCAGAAAAACCAGTTATATGTCGTTGCGGAGCAAAATGTGTTGTAAAAGAATTGGATGATCAATGGTTTGTTAAATACTCTGATGAAGAATGGACAAAGAAAACCTACGAATGTCTTGACCAGGTTGAAGTAGTTCCTAAGGAATTAAAAGCAAACTTTGAATACTACCTCGGATGGCTTGAAGACTGGGCATGTTCAAGAAGATTAGGTCTTGGTACCCACATGCCATGGGATGAAAAATGGTTAATAGAACCATTAACAGATTCAACAATCTACATGTCCTATTACACCATAGCAAAATACATGAAAGACATAAATCCTGAAGATTTAAACGATGCATTCTTCAACAAGGTATTCCTAAATCAGGATGGTGCAAATGACGGTTCAGTAAATAAAATAGATCCTGAATTAACAGAACAAATTCAAAAAGAATTCAATTACTGGTACCCATTAAATTGGAGACTGTCAGCTAAAGACCTTGTTGGAAACCACCTCTCATTCCACATGTTCCACCATGCAGCCATATTCCCTAAAGAATACTGGCCTAAAGGAATAACAGTCTTCGGTATGGGATTGTTAGAAGGACAAAAAATGTCCTCATCAAAAGGAAATGTAATCCTGCTTAGTGAAGCAATTGACAAATATGGTGCCGACACAGTAAGATTATTCTTAATGTCTTCAGCAGAACCATGGCAAGATTTCGATTGGAGAGAAAAAGAAGTTAATGGTATCCAAAGAAGGTTAGAGTTAATCCAGGAATTCCCTGAAAAAATCGAATCATTAACAGGAGAAAAATTAAAATTATCCATGGATAATAAAATACCTTCCGTTGAAAAACCAATCAACAAATGGATTATCAGTCAGATAAACCAAAAAATCGGAGAAGCTACAGAAGCCCTTGAAGGATTCCAAACAAGAAAAGCATTACAGGCAAGTTTATTCCTCTTCAGAAAAGATGTTGACTATTACCTAAACAGAATTACCACAATCGAAGAGGAAGAAAAAGAAACATTGACTTACATAGTAAACACATGGATCAGATTATTATCCCCATTCGTACCGTACACAACCGAAGAAATATGGGACAAATACAATGATGATGACACTTTCATATCATCCATTGCATGGCCAAAAGCTGATGAATCAGTAATAGATGTCTCCATAGAAAAAGGTGAAGAGATAATTCAGGATTTAGCCAAAGACATTAAGGAAATCATCAAAATAACCAATGCAAATCCTGAAACAGTACATTTATACACAGCTCCTGAATGGAAATACAAAGTCTATGATATTGCACAGGAAGTTGGAAAACCAAATATTGGTGAAATAATAGGAAGATCCATGAAGGCAAATTTACATGATAACAAAAAAGAACTATCCAAATTTGCAACAAAAGCAGGTAAATCATTTAACAAAATTAACTATGTTGGAAAAATTGATGAAGTTTCAATAATTGAAGATGCCAAAGAGTATTTGGAAAGCGAAATCAATGCTAAAATAGAAGTTTATTCTGAACCAACATATGACCCACAAAATAAGGCAGTTAATGCTGCTCCTTACAAACCGGCAATATACTTAGAATAAATAATTCTAATTATATTCCATTTTTTTATAGTTACAAACGAAAAATTTAATATTAATAAACTATAAAAATACAATTAGTATTTTATAGCATATTATTTTTGATATGCCTTGGTAGTGTAGCGGATATCACGAGGGACTGCGGATCCCTTTACCGGGGTTCAAATCCCCGTCAGGGCATTAACTTTTTATTTTTAAATTATTTTTACTAAATTTTAACTTTTTTTACATTTTATTTTAAATATAACTTTATACTACTTTCAACAAAATATTAGTAGATATTTAAAAACTACATGGATGAATTTTATGGTTAAAATAGGAATATTAGAAGTAGATGGTGTTCTAACATTATATGAACATTTTGGACATTTGCCAACAAATGTCGTGAAATCTGATGGAACAATAGAAAACGGAAAAAAAGCCCACGAAGAGTTGGATGGTTTAATAATTCCTGGTGGAACCATCATGGAATCCGAATCATTAACTCCACAACTGGCTGAGGAAATCAATTTAATAAATGATAATGATGGATTTATCCTTGGTATGTGTGCAGGTTTCCAAATTCTGGCCAAACAAACGGATGTGGGCAGAAATTCACCTGTACCTGTAATACGTGAAGGATTAGGATTGCTTGATGTCACTTTCGAACCACTAATAAACACCAACAAGGTAAATGCAGATGTTGTAGATGACACCACATTGTTTACCAAAGGTTTAAAGGACACCACAGTAACAGGATTTCACTGTCATACATACGGAAAAATCGAATCAAACGATAAGAACGTAATGTATTCCAATATTGTAAGGGCAAACTATATGCATAAGCCATCAAGGGTATTGTCCGGAGTAAGCAACAAGAAGGGAAATATTCTTGGAACTACCATCCACGGCCTTTTAGATAACAATCAGGCAATTGTAAACAATATTCTTGATTATCTGGATGCCAAAGATCAATATGATGAAATTATCGAAAAAAACAAAAAACTTCATGAGAAGGTTTTCAGTGAAATTGCAGTAAACACCAATAATTTCTATACTCCTAAAAAAGAACATCCTGAAGTACCTCCAATGATAATGTTGATGGGTACGGGTTCAGAATCGGGAAAAACATTCCTGGCAAGTGGAATTGTAGGAGCCTTACGTGAAAGGGGAATTCATACCTATGTAGTTAAAGTCGGTCCCGACATCAGAGATTTGTCTCCATCATTATATATGAATAAAGAAAAATTGCATGACTATGCTTCAATAAAAATAGGAGATATTGGATGGACACCATTGGATGAAGTCATTGAAAATGTCAAGGGAAAAGGTTATGATCTGGTACTTGTAGAGGGTGTGATGAGTGCAGCGACCGGTTTGTTGAATGAAAAAGTTCCATATTCAACTGCCGAAATAGCATATGCAGGTAACATTCCTGTCATAATGGTTTCAAGTGTCAGCAAGGGTGGAATTGAAACTGCCGCCATAGACATAGAAGCACACATCAGATTACTCAATAAGATGAATATAAATACCAAAGGAATAATATTAAACAGGACATATGATGAAAAAATTGTTTCACATGTAAGTGACTTCCTATCTGCAAAATCAGGCATAAGTAAGGAAAATATATGGAGCATTAGCAAGGCAAAAGTGGAAAATAAGGGGCGTGTTCCTGAAGATTACCTCCAATTGGAAAAGTTCACCCAGGCTGCCAAGGATGTGGTGAATAAAGATTTGGATGTAATGAAATTTGTTGAATTGGCTGAAGTTCCTAAGTTCAGGGATTACCTGACTTTTGAACAGATAGTTGATATTTACAAAAAATAATATTAAAAAAAGTAGTCTGTAGAATTAATGAACTTTTCTTGTTTTTTCTACAGGTTAAAAAGTAGATTCTAAAGAAAAATGGGGTTAATTCTTTAGATATTATCGTTTAGAAACCCTATATTTCTTCTTTTATGGATTCTAATTTCTTTTCTAGCGTGTCTTGTTTTATAATCATACTTAGTATATTTGATAAGTTAAGCATGTTGTCAACCAACACCAATCCTTTTGCTTTCAGGAGTGAATATATAGTCTTAATATCAGAAGCAGGTATTTCAAATGTTTCTCCAGTCAATGTTTGCCATTTTGTTTCGTATTTTGTATCTTTGCTTTGGTTTCTAAATAATTTTACTTCTTGAGGGTACGCTTCGATTATAGTTTCATCTGTTTGTGTGATTGGTTCTGTAATTTTATTTTGTTCAATAGTTGAAATTTGCACTATTTTTTCTGGTGGTATTATTTTTAAGTATTGATTTTCTCCAATTTTTCTTAACATTGATTTGTTGACGGTTGCACTAGTAACCAGTTCATAGTCGTTTGCCATTGTATCCCTCCAGGAATACGGTGTAAATGTTCATCTGTCTGTTAATGCTAAACCAACTGATATACAAATAGTGATTAACATTATAGTTATAATTATTTATGTTTTATATTTAATATATATTTTAATCTTGAATGGATATTATTACCTTTGAATCGTCTTTTAGATTCATTTTTTCTCTTAATTTATCCTTTGCTACAAATTCAAGGGTGTCTATTTTATGCACGGTTTTTGTAGGAAATAATATTGCTCCCGTTTCAGAATTTTTTTTGTCGTTTGTTGATATTGTGGCTTCTAAAAAATATACATCACCCAGGTTTTCATCACCCTTGATGATTTTGAGTTTTTCATTATATTTTTCCTGGATATTTATTTCAACATCGTTTTCCAATTTCACATTCAATGTTCCATTATATGGCATGAAACCTAACTTTTTCATATATTGTTTCATGTAAGTTTCTTTTTGCATGAACATTCCTGCTTTTTGTAGTCCTGATTTAACAATACCATTTAAATTCACTATCAACATACACACCTTTTGATTAATGTTATAATAATTATCTCATATTTTGTTAATGATTTTTTAATAATAATATTATATTTTGATAAACATAAATAATAATAGTAATCCATAATATGTTAAAGAAAATTCATTAATTTTAATCATTTATTAATAATTCAACAGGAGGAATTTAATGGGTGTACGTATAGCATTACCATCTAAAGGAAGAATTAGTGGTCCTGCAGTAGAAATATTGGAAAAAGCAGGAATAGGATTAATAGATAATTCCAACAGAAAGTTATTTTCACACACATTTGATCCGGAAATAACAGTCATGTTTACAAGAGCTGCAGATATTCCTGAATATGTCAAAGACGGGGCAGCAGATATTGGAATAACAGGTTATGATCTGGTAAAAGAAAATGGAGCAGATGTGGAAGTTTTGGAAGATTTAAACTTTGGACATACAAGACTTGTAATAGCAGCTCCGGAAAGTTCTGATTTTAAAACTGCAGAAGATTTAAAAAGAGTTACAACGGTAGCAACTGAGTTTCCAAATTTAACTAAGGAATACTTTGAAGAAAAAAACATTTCTGCAAGAATATTTTCATTATCAGGAGCAACAGAAGTAGCTCCGTTGATAGGTGTTGCAGACGTAATTTCTGATTTAACAAGTACAGGAACTACTCTAAAAATGAACCATCTTCATGAAATCGACACAATTCTTGAAAGTTCCGTTGTTTTAATTGCAAATAAGGACAGCATTAAGGATAACTATGAAAAAATAGAAGCAATTAAAACAGGAATAATTGGAGTAATTCAGGCTGAAGGAAAAAAATTAATCATGGCAAATGTCAAAAAAGAAGATCTTCAATCAGTTCAAGAAGCAATGCCTGGAATGAGTGGTCCAACAGTTTCTGAAATATACGGAAATGAAAACATGGTAGCGGTACATTCAGTAATTTCAGAAAAAGAAGTTTTTGAAACAATCAACAAATTACGAATACTGGGTGCAAAGGATGTATTGGTAGTTCCTATTGAAAGAATATTGGAATAATTATTTTTACTGATTAATATGAAGTATATCAGATACGAAACGTCAGATGAAAAGGAATGTGTGGGGATACTTGAGGATGACCTGATTTATCCTACAAAATACTCTTCCATTGTTGAAGCAATTGAAAATGAAGAGACTCTTAAAGACACATATGCTCAGGGAAGTTATGTTAATATTGATGATGTGAAAATACTAACTCCTGTGAATCCAACAAAGGTTGTGTGTGTGGGTCTAAACTATAAAAATCATGCGGATGAATTGGAAATGACTCTTCCTTCCGAACCATTGCTTTTTATGAAACCTTCTTCAAGTGTCATTGCAAGCAAAGAAGAAATAGTATATCCCGGTGATACCGAAAAATTGGATTTTGAAGCGGAGCTTGGAATAGTTATACTTTCAGAAATTAACAGAAAGAACAATGACACATTTAAAATAGCGTATACCATAATAAATGATGTTACTGCAAGAGACCTTCAAGAAAAGGATGGACAATGGACAAGGTCAAAAAGTTTCGACACATTTTGTCCGGTAGGTCCGGTAATTGTTACAAACATCAACCCATTAAATCAGAGAATATATTCAAAAGTAAACGGTGAAATTAAACAGGATTCAAACACAAAAAACATGATCTTTTCACCTGAATATTTGGTGGAATATATCTCAAATATTATGACATTATATCCTGGTGATTTAATTGCTACGGGAACGCCTCCAGGAATAGATCATTTGAAGAAAGATGATGTGATAACAATCGGAATAGAAGATATAGGAATTTTAGAAAATATTGTTAAATAGGGGGAGAAAATATGAAAATGGAAGAATACAATTGTGACGTGCTGGTTATAGGCTCTGGAGGGGCAGGATGTAAGTGCGGTATAGTTGCAAGTAAAAACGGTCAAAACGTAATCATGGTTTCCAAAGGCTTAACATTCAAGTCTGGATGTACTATGTTGGCAGAAGGAGGATATAATGCGGCTTTCGGATATGTGGATGAAGCAGATTCCCTCCAATTACATATATTGGACACATTAAAGGGAGGAGCATTTCTAAATGATTTGCATCTGGTACATGAATTGGTTGTTCAATCCCCAAAAAGATTTATAGAACTGGAATCCTATGGATGTTTATTTGATAGACAAGAAGATGGAAGATTAAATCAAAGAGCATTCGGAGGACAATCCTGTCGTCGTACATGTTTTAAAGGTGATCAAACAGGTCATGAAATGATGTTGGGATTAAAAGAGGAAATCATTCGTGAAGGAGTCACAACTCACTCTGAAGTAATGATTACAAAATTGCTCTTTGACCAATCACATTCAAAAATAGTGGGAGCCATGGGATTTTCATTGGCTGATTCATCAATAGTGGTCTATCATTCAAAGGCAACAGTAATTGCCTCTGGAGGTTGTGGCTGGTTATATCCTGTCACCTCAAATGCAGTTCAAAAAACCGGTGATGGAATTGTCATGGCCTATGATGCAGGAGCCGACATGATGGACATGGAAATGGTTCAGTTCCATCCAACTGGAATGGTATCTCCAAAATCACGAAGAGGTGTGCTGATTACCGAAGCAGTTCGTGGAGAAGGTGGTCATCTAATTAACAGTGAAGGCGAAAGATTCATGATTAATTATGATCCAAGGGAAGAACTTGCTACAAGAGATATAGTTGCAAGATCAATTTACACAGAAATTCAGGAAGGGCGAGGAACACCAGAAGGTGGAGTTTATCTTTCTGTAACTCATCTTCCGGAAGAACAGGTACAAACGAAGTTACACACGATGGTTCAACAGTTTAAGGATGTTGGTGTCGATATAATCAACGAACCTATGATAGTTGCACCAACAGCCCATCACTTTATGGGTGGAATACGAATAGATGGAAACTGCGAATCCAATGTAAAAAATCTTTTTGCAGCAGGTGAAGCCACTTCAGGGGTACATGGTGCAAACAGATTGGGTGGAAATGCATTGGCTGATACTCAGGTATTTGGTAACATAGCAGGTGAACAGTCATCAAAACGTGCTCAGGAAAGCGAACTGGAATGTCCTGATGAATCCGAAATAAAAGATGAAATTGAAAGAATAAAATCTCTGCGCAAAGATGGTAAATATAAACCGGAAGATCTTAAGGACGAAATTAAAGAAATCATGTGGAAATACGTTGCAATAGTGCGTGATGAAGATGGTCTAAAACAAGCACAAAAAGAATTAAACGATCTTGAAGAAAAAACTAATGATATGGACGTTCCTGATTATGATGAATACAACGCTTCACTGGTTACTGCATTGGAAGTAATAAGCATGATAAAACTTGCCAAACTCATAGTGCAATCCGCATTACTTAGAAAAGAAAGTAGGGGTGCTCATTACAGAATAGACTATCCTGAGAAAAACGATGAAGAATACCTGAAAAGTTTTGTTCTGAATAAAAATGGTGAAGTCAATACAATCAAACGCGGATTGTTTGATGATTAATACCAATTTTTTTTTTAAAAAAAAAGTTTATTATGATGTGATAAGTTCACATCAATATTTTTTCCTAATTTTTACTAAAGTTCTATTTTTTTTGGAGATTATATTTTTTCTAAAGCACTCATTGTACTTAATATTTTGTGATCTTCCTCTGATTTTGCCTGTAACTGTAATCCTACAGGAATGCCGTCAACATCTCCTGCTTTCATACTACTTGCAGGAATACCTGTGATGTTTGCAAGAACAGTTAAAACATCGTATGCATACATATCCATTGTTTCTATGCTATCACCAATTTTGTGAGGTAATTTTGGAACTGTTGGTCCTGCAATTACATCAACGTCTTTTAACAGTTCATTGAAATCATTACGTAACAATGATCTTGCTTGTAATGCTTTGTTATAATATTTTCCACTGAACTCTTTTTGGCTGATGTATGATCCGATTTGTATTCTACGTGCTACTTCCGGTCCACATACTTCTTCAATTCTTTCTCCGTATTTACGGCCATCGTATTTTCTTGTAGCTGAGAAGAACTCCACATAGTTGATGAGGTAGTATGTAGGTAAACCTAAGTCAATATCTTCAAAACTTAACTCTTTAATTTCAGCACCTAAATCTGACATTTGATCGATTTTTTTGTTAACTACTGCGTCAATTTTCTCATCGGTGACTTCCATAAACTCGTTTACAACACCCACAGTAGTGTTCTCTAATGAAGTGTTTGTTGTGTCATCCATAAATGGGGTTAACTCTTTGTTCATGGTTGTAGTGTCATATGGGTCGTAACCGGCAATCACATCCATCATCAATGCTAATCCTGTTGTATCATTAGCAAATGGACCAATTTGATCTAAGCTCATAGCTAAATCAAGTAATCCTTGTCTTGAAACCATACCATATGTTGGTTTAAATCCCATTACTCCACAGTGTGATGCAGGGTTTCTGATTGAACCTCCAGTATCTGAACCTAATGAAATGTCACACATCTTTGCTGCGATTGCTGCTGCTGAACCACCACTTGAACCTCCAGGTATATGTCCTAATGCACTAGGGTTATTTGTAGGTCCGTACATTGATGTTTCGGTTGAACTACCTGCAGCAAATTCATCCATATTGGTTAAACCAATAATCACACCGTCTTCATCTAAGATTCTGTTGATTACAGTAGCATTGTAACTTCCCTGATATTCTTTAAGTGTAGGTGAGGCTGCTGAAATAATTAAATCTTCTACATTGATGTTACATTTAATTCCGATAACAAGTCCTGCTAGCTTTCCTGTTTCTTCGCCGTTTTTAATTTTATCATCGATATTTTTAGCAACTTTTTGTGCACGTTCAAGGTCTAATTCGACAAATGCATTAATTTCATCATTTTTTTCTTCAATTGTACTGTACATTTGTTCTAAATTTTCAGTTGCTGTTAGTTCTTGATTTTTTATTGCTTCTACTTTTTCTATTACTTTCATGAATTCACCTTAGTAAAAATTATTGAATTTTATATGTATCTATATTTGTTTAAACGTTTTATTATAATTTTTTTTAGAATAAATTCAAACTTTAAATTTATATGTATTGAAAAATATATACTATAACATTAACAAGTATGTGCTTTAAAAAATTATAATATTAAAAATAGTCTTATACTCACAGTACTATTCTTTAACATTTATACTAACTTCAGTGCGTCTTGTTATATTGTAAATATATTTATAAATTATTTAGAAACATTTAATAAACAATGTTGATATTTATAAACATTTAAATGGAGTTTTAAACACTTAATTTAAAACTCATATAATAATATTATTATAAAGGTGAACAAATGGATCTTATAGAAAATTTAAAAGCAGCATTAAATGGAGAAGAAGTAGAAAAAACACCAGCAATCAGTGCAACCGCAGCAGCAGTTGAAGAAGCATTCCCTGGAGCAGGAGTATCCTGGCCTTCAGCACACTTAAACGCTGATGAAATGGCAAAATTAGGTATCTCCTTACACGAACAAGCAGGTTTAGAATGTGCAAGAGTTCCTTTCGACTTAACTGCAGAAGCAGAAGCATTCGGTTGTGAAGTAGACTTAGGAGACATGGAAGCAACTCCTACCTTAAAATCACACGCACCATTTGATGATGTAGAAGATTTAGAAGTTCCTGATGACTTTGCTAACCAAGGTAGATTACCAGTTATCATTGAATCTATCGAAATTCTCAAAAACGAACACCCTGATGTACCTGTAATTGTAGGTATGGCAGGTCCTTTCACATTAGCTGGTCACTTATTAGGTGTAGAAGATTTAGTAAAAATGTTAAAAACTGACAGTTTCGTAGTAGAAGATGTTGTAGAAGTAGCATTAGATGCACAAACTGAATTAGTAGAAGCATTCAATGACGTAGGCGTAGACGTAATTTGTGTAGCAGACCCTACATCATCACCTGAATTATTAAGCCCTGATGACTTCTTTGACTTCGCACAACCTGCACTAGAAGACTTATCTGGAGCAATGGATGCACAAAGTATTATCCACATCTGTGGTAACTCCCTCCCTATCATGGAAGGTATGTTAACAAGTGGTTTCAGCGGAGCTTCATTCGAAGAAGCTGTAGATGTAGCTGAAGCAAGAAAAATCCAAGAAGATGAAGGCGCAGACACAGTATTAGTAGGTAACATCTCAACCAGCCAAACCTTATTCAGTAAACCAACCGAAGAAGTAAAAGCTGAAGTTACCGCCGCATTAGAAAAAGGTATAGATGTATTAGCACCAAGTTGTGGTATTGCACCTAAAT
>CAMNJW010000003.1 GCA_946541845.1 uncultured Methanobrevibacter sp. | reverse complement strand
GTATTTATTGCTTTGGCTGTTAAAAAAACTCAAAGGGAGGATAGCTAATGGCACAGACACAACTTGCGATATTATTGACATCAGTTGCTTTAGTTGTTATCGGACTTTACTCAGCAATTTTTATTGATAATATCATAAAAAAGATAATTGGTATTAGTTTCATTGAAGAAGGTGCTAATCTGTTCATTGTTGCTATTGGTTATAAAGCAGGAGGCGTTGTACCTATTTTAATGCCGGGTATGGACACCTCATGGTTTGCATCAAACGCTGCTTATCCATTGCCTTTTGGTTTGGTACTTACCAGTATCGTAATCGGTGCAAGTACTTTAGCGGTAATGCTAGCTTTAGTAATGGTTCTTTATAGAAGATATGGTACTTTAAGCACTAAAGTAATGTTGGCAGACACATCAAAACGGGAGGAGTACAATGAATGAATTAATTCCACTTATGGTTATTGTTCCATTAATGGCTGCATTAATTATTAGTGCTTTTTCAAAATTCAATAAGGCAACTAAGATTTTTGCATTTGTTGTTGCAATATGTCTTCCGTTGATTCCAATATTGTCAAATTATGGACTGCATTACTTTGGAGGATATGCGCCTATTCTGGATAATGTGACTAATGTAGTGTATCATCCGGCAATTACCTATTCATTCACATTCTTACAACAAATATTCATTGCAATGATAGGTCTTTTAACATTTTTAGTTATTTTCATATATTTAACTAAATATAGGGAAGTTTCCGGACCGTATTTGTTCCTGTTGTTCTTAGGTACAGCTGCAGTTACAGCAATGCTTTTGACTGATGATATATTTCACATGTTTGTATTCTTTGAAATTCTAGCTCTGGCGCAAGTAGGTATCGTTGCGGCTTCTTCAATCGATTACAGTTATGAAATGGCTTTAAAATATATGATTCTTGGATCAATCGGAAGTCCAATCATGCTTTTGGGAATTGGATTCCTATTGGCATTGACAGGTAGTGTAAACATAACTGATATTGTAGCTGCTGTTCATAATGGTTTAGTTGACGCTTCATCTCCAGTATTTTTAACTTCACTCGGATTAATATTCTTTGGCTGGTTATATGCCTCTGGTTTACCACCATTCCATACTATAAAATCTGGAATTTATTCAAAAGCGGAACCTCATGGTGCAGCATTGCTCCAATCATTTACAGTTATCTCAATGATTTCCATCGTGTTAATAATGTTTAGGATTTATTCATCATTACCAATATTTGAAGTTCTCATAGTGTTCTTCTCTATCTTAGCTATGATATTGGGTGTCTCTCTAGCACTTACTCAAACTGACTTCAGAAGAATGATTGGATTTTTAGCTGTTGGAGAACTAGGTTTCATCGGTTTAGGTATCGGTCTTGGAACTCAATATGCAATCACTGCAGGTTTGTTCCAGGCTTTAAATGAAATTATTATCACTGCATTATTATTCATTGGATTTGGTGCAATAGTCGATGCAACAAATGAAGTGGATACACGTAAACTTGGAGGTTTGCTTGCATACCATCCGAAAGTCAGTTTAATGCTTTTAATTGCAGGTTTGGCAATGGCAGGTGTTCCTCCATTAAGCGGATTCCAATCTAAATTAATGCTTGTTCAAGCTTCTTTAAACTGCGGATTCCCTGAAATATCCATTTTGGCAATTATGGTAAGTATTGCCACATTTGTAGTATTTGTAAAAACATTCTATGTGATGTTTTTAAGACCAAAACCACAAGATTTGGAAGTTGAAGGAAAAGATGTTCCTCGTGCTATGATATTCGCTATGGGAGTATTATTACTGCTTGTTATAGTTTTAGGTATATTCCCTGATGTTGTGGTTAATGGAATTTCTAACTTTGTAGGAGGGATATTATGAAACTCTATGATCAGATATTTGATGTTGTAAAACAATTCAAGAAATTGTTTTCACCGGGTCCCGTAACAAATGCAGATGTCTCCGGAAGTATTACAGCGGAAATATTTTTAATTGTATCATTAATATTGGCAACAGTGCTCTTAAGACATGTAAGTGTTTTGCTTGCAGGATTAGTTGCTTTAATATTGGCAATTGTTTTAATTTCTAATATTCCACTTATTCCTAAGTTTAAAATAGAGCAGGAAGATTCTTTAGAAAAAATGTTGTTCTATGCAGTTGTAACTCTTTCAATCATTGTTGTATTCATGTACTGGGGTGGTACTCTTGTCTAGTGATAGCACAATTCGTAATCTAATCGCAGCAGTAATGGCAGCAATATTCTCCGTTACTTTATTTGATGCAGTATTCCATTTAAGTAACATCATAAACCCTGGTGTAAGCAATATCTACAATGCTTTGGGAACTCAAATAGCTCCGAACTTAGTAACAGTAGTTATTTTTGATTTCAGGGCATACGATACATTAGGTGAATCAATCATATTGTTAACTGCTGGTTTAGTGGTATTATTAATATTTGGTAAAGGATTATTGGGGGATAAACAATGAGTCAAGGCAGTATGATTTTAAAAATAATATCTTTACCAATTTCAATCATATTAATTTGTTTAGGTATAATGACCATTCTTGGAGGTCACATCACTCCTGGTGGTGGGTTCCAAGGTGGTGCAATGATAGCTAGTGGAATCATATTATCTATTCTTGTTTATGGATTAGGTAATTCACCATTAGAACTGTCTCACACATATATTGAAGTTCTTGAATCTGTTGGTGCATTAGGATTCATAATATTTGGTTTAATTGGTTTATTCGTTGGCGGATTTTACTTATACAATTTCGGAACCGATTTGTTGAATGTAGTTCCGGCTGCCATTCAAACAGTTTTCCACTATCCGGATGTCACCAATGCAGGAATCATTCCATACCTCAATATATTTGTAGGTTTAAAAGTATTTGTAGGATTGTCCGCAATTGTTATAGCATTTGCAGGATTTAAAAAAATAGTAGAGGAGAGTGAATGATGTTAAGTTTAGGCCCAATCATATTCGGTTTAATATTAGGCTTGCTTATTGGATCTCAAATTAAGCTTAATGTTAGTGATGCAAAATTCACATTAGCATCATTTATTGTGATATTAATTGCAGGAATTATTATGGCATGGCAATCTGGTAATTATCCGTTTTACACAGACTTACCGATTTCCACAGCATTTTTATCTGCTTTAATAGGAATTTTTGTAGGAAAACTACTATTTTCAAGGAGTAAATAAGGAGTTTTTATAATGTTTTTAACAACTAATACATGTGATGGAAAAAGAGAGTGTATTAAACAATGTCCTACAAAAGCTATTAAATTCATCAACGGCAGAGCCTTTAGCTGTCTTACCTGTGGTATATGTTATAAAAACTGTCCAAACGGAGCGATATTCCAAAATGGTTATGGAGGATATGTTGTCGACAGAGCCAAATGTAACGGCTGTGGAATGTGTATGCACAATTGTCCGACCAGCAATATCACAATTGAGGATGGAATTGTTTATGGAATATGTTCACGTTGTGGAGTCTGCCAAGAGGTCTGTCAAAATCGTGTAGATGGATTCGAACTTGAAAAAGACAAACAGATTACTTTAATCAAATCATTAAATATTTTAAATCCTCCTTTGGATAATATCCGTCATAAGAAGGAATCTAAAACTAAATTAGTTTCAAGAAACTACTTCGGAACTGACACAGAAAAATGTATTTTATGTGGCAGATGTCAGGAATATTGTCCGACAGGAGCAATACACGTAAGCATTGACAGAGATGAGGGTATTTGTAGTGAATGTAGGCTTTGTGCTGATGTTTGTCCAAATCAGTCTATGAACAAACATCAAATTGTCAACAAGTCCTCTTGTACACTTTGTCTGAATTGTATGAAGGCTTGTCCTCATAATGCAATCTCTGTTGATGGTACTGGAATTGTGATTAATAAATTAAATCAAAAGCCTTCCGGTTCAATCATTTATTGTCTAAACTGCGGATTATGTGCAGATTTATGTGAAAATGAATCTCTTAAAAGAGATGATGGTAAATTAAGATATAATCCGACAGAGGATACTGAAAATGTAACTCATGAAATTGCCATCAATTCATGTCCGATTCATACTCTGGCTGAAGACGATGAGATGTTTATCTATGATGAATTTGATGATGAGGAGTTGCCTACATTGTCAGGATTCTGTGTATCCTGCGGAAAATGTGTCCAAGTTTGTGACGAAACTGGTGCACGCCAAGTGATGACTCATTCATGGGATGGAACTGTGTCCGATGATTGCATATCCTGTGGAATTTGTGTAGAGGTATGTCAAGAAGATGCAATCACATTAAATAGGGATTCAATATCCGTTAACTTGGATGAATGTATCTTATGTGAAAATTGTGCCGTACATTGTCCGGTTGATGCAATTCCAAAGTCCACAATGTATAAAAATGAGATTAAAGACGGATTCAATTTCATTGAGCAAAAGTTATGTATGCATTGCGGATTATGTCATAAGATTTGTTCATATGATGCAATCGATGAAATTGATGGTCAATTTGTAGTTAATGAAGAAAAATGTACTTATTGTGGTGCTTGTAAAAATGCATGTCCTGCAAGGGCATTTTTATTCGAAAGAAATTTTAAAGATTCAATAGAGGGTATTTAAATGAGAAATGTACTTAGAATAGCTTTAGAAGGAGCTTTTACCAACTTTAAAAGAATCTTTTTTGCAGCTGACAGAGTTACTGATATGGAACTAAGAAGACAGATTTCCACTCTTTCAGTCGAAGTAGATGACAGAGTTGATGAAAAGGCTTGTATCGGATGTGCTGGTTGTGCTAATGTATGTCCAACAGGTGCAATTGAAATGAAACCCTTAGCTAATCCAGTTAAACTAACTGATGATTGGACCAAAGATCAAGTGCCTGAAATTAATCTTTTAAAATGTGTTGTATGTTATTATTGTCATGACTATTGTCCGATTTTCTCACTTTATGGTCAAAAGGGAACTGTTCACCCAAGTTGTGTCGGTGACCAGGAGGTCAACATTGATGAGTTCCTAGAGCAACCATTCAAAATTTCCGACGAAAAACTTAAAGTCATTGCACAATACTTATCTGATAAAACTGTATTAAGAAATAAAGAGGATGGTGATTAAATGGGACTTAAATCATTTTCAAGAGCAAGAGCAATACACGTCATGTTAGTTTACACTGGCGGATGCAACGGATGCGACATTGAAATTGTTAACTCAATTTTATCACCAAGATTTGATGCAGAGCAATATAATGTGTTCTTAACTTGGAATCCACGTGAAGCTGATGTTTTAGTGGTTACAGGACCAGTTACACATTTAAATAGAAAACCATTAGAAAAAATTTACGAAGCTATTCCTAATCCAAAATTAGTTGTAGCTGCAGGAAGTTGTGCTTTAATGGGTGGTGTTTACAAGAATTGTTATGGTGATATTCCATCTGAGGAAATTGAAGGGCCTGTTGAAAATATTATACCAGTAGATGCAAAAGTTCCTGGATGTGCCGTAAGGCCTCAAGATGTTTTGGCAGGAGTTGTATCACTGTTACCTACATTATTAGATGCGGATTAAGAGGGGATTAAATGGATAAAAAAGTACCAAGAAGCGATATTATTGAAACAGAAATTCCAATGGGTACAGTTCACCCTGCTGCATTGGAGCCATATAGAGTAAGGTTTTTTGTAGAAGATGAAATAGTTCAAGAAGCTGAAATCACTATTGGTGTTAATCATAGGGGTATCGAAAGAATTATGGAAGGTCTTCCAGTTCAAAAAGCAAATGCACTCACTGAAAAAATTTGTGGAATTTGTTCTAACGCACATATATGGAATTCCTGCAGAACTGCAGAATTGGGGTTAGGTATTGAAATTCCAGAGAGAGCTAAATATATTCGTGTGATAATGGGAGAGCTTGAAAGATTACATTCACATTTCTTGTATTTAGCGCATGGTTGTGAAGTGCTGTCTCATGAAACTTTCTCAATGAGAGTATTCTATTTAAGGGAAATAGTCATGGAACTGCTTGCGATGATTGGTGGAAACAGAGTTCAATATGGATGTTCTGTTTTAGGTGGTGTAAGGCCAAGATGTGAATTGGATGATGCTAGAATTGAAAGACTTAAAAATGATTTGAATGCTATTGAAGAAGGACTTACAGGATTCGTAGACAGGTTTTTAGCAGATTCTATTCTATTGTCCAGGGTTACTGGAATTGGCGTATTGCCTCAAAAGCAAGCTATCGAGTTAGCTGTAACAGGACCAAGTTTAAGGGCTACAGGTGTTGCAAGAGATTTAAGAACAACCATGTTTGAATATGACGACTTTGATTTTAATGTGATAACACAACCGGATGGTGATGTTAAATCAAATTTAGTTATGAGGGCATTGGAATCTTTCGAATCAATTAAAATTATCCGTCAAGCTATTGCTAATCTTCCTGAAGGTAAATTGGTTAACCAGGATTGGGAAATGTTTGACACTGACCTTTCTGAAAGTTATATTGAGGTTCCAAGGGGAACTTTATATCATTCTTATGCACTTGAAAGTGGAAGAGTAAGGCACTGTATTATTAGAACTCCATCCATGGCAAATATTGGTGCAATGCAGTATGCATGTATTGGAGATCAAATTACAGATGCTCAATTGTGTATTGTACAATGTGACCCGTGTTTCACCTGTACTGATAGGGCAATTGAAATTATAAGGAGATAAACCATGTTTTCAAATACATTATTAAATTCAGTTGTTGCAGTAATTCTTACAGTACTGGTTTGTTTTGTTATTTCAACATTCCTTCCGGGAATAGAAAGAAAATACGTTCATGCAAGAATTCAGCAAAGAATTGGGCCTGCAGTTATTGCTCCTGGAATAATGGCTCCAATCAAATTCATGTTTAAGGAAAATGTTGAGATTTCATCTCCTGTTCCAAAGTTATATAAGATATTGCCGATTTTATGTTTCATTGTGGTTTTATGCGTTCTCATTGCATTGACTCCACAGGCTTATAAAATTCCAGCTCTTGCAAGCTTAGTTGCCATAGTTGGATTTTTAAAAGTTGAAGAGATTTGCTATGTGTTGATGGGAGCATTATCCAAATCTGTAATGTCTGTTAGGATGCCTTTCCCTGATCGTGTAAAAGGTGCAGCTCATTTAAAGGCTCCTTTATCATTCATCGAAGATATCAGTGCAAGAAGGTCTTTAAGAATGATTACTTATGGATCATTCCCATTGTATTTGGCTTTATTTGCACCTGTAACTGCCGTTAGAAGTATATTTTTACAGGATATTGTGGCATTCCAACAAGCAAACGGACCGTTTCTGTTCACAGTATCAGGTGCAATTGCAGCTATTGTATTTTTCATTGGATACATGATTATCTTGAACGAATATCCATTTTCAATTATCAAAGCCAAATCTGATGTAATTGAAGGACCATATATGGAATATGCTGCTAAATATAGGGCAGTTGTATTCATTACCAGAGGATTTTTCATGTTTGTGCTTGGTGCAGTATTTTCAGTATTGTTCCTGGGAATTCCGCCAAACATATTTTCATGGGGAATTTTAGTAAATATCATTGTTGCATTAATATTCGTATTCATGATGGGGATCTTCTCAGCATTCAGTCCAGTGTTCACCAATAGGCAATTATTGCCTACAATATTAGGTGCAACATTGCTTGGAATATTGTCTATCGTAGTTGGGTTATTATAGGAGGAATTATTTATGAAATTTGTTATGAGACCATATCATATGGTAAGTCTTGGAGGATATATTGTTGAATGGGATTTTCCTTATAGGGATCTTATCATTGTAAATAAAACCTCTGAACCAATTAAAATCGAAATACCTGTATTTCATGAGGAATGGATTCAAGAACATAGGGATTTGGGTCTTGATGTTATTCCGGTAACTAAAGATGATAATTATTTAAGCATGTGGAAAAGGGCACATGCAGAATTAGATAAGATTAGGCCAAAAAATGAGTGATTATACATTAACTATTAAAACATATGAAAAAAAAGGAGTATTGGATGATATCACTGATGTTATCACCAGTCATGGTGCTAATATTAGTTATGTTCACCTTTTTGTTGAGAACAATAACATGGGTTCTGTAAATTTGGAATTGGAACATGTTGAAGATATTAATGATTTGGTGAAAGATTTAAACAATATCTCTGAAGTTAAGTCCGTTGAATTGCACGGCTCCCAATTTGATATTTGGGGAAAACGTATAATCATTGTCGGTGGCGGAGCACAAGTTTCCCAAGTGGCCACTGGGGCAATTACAGAGGCTGATAGGCATAACATACGTGGAGAACGTATCAGTGTCGACACTATTCCATTGGTTGGTGAAAAGCCCCTTGCAGAAGCGATTGAAGCTATTTCAAGATTGCCTCGTGTTAGAGCATTGGTTCTTGCAGGCTCTCTCATGGGTGGAGAAATCACTCAGGCTGTTAAAAAGGTAAAAGAGGAAAGCAACTTGGTTGTAATCTGTCTTAATATGCCTGGAAGCGTAACTGAATACGCTGATTTAATAATCACTGACCCTATCCAAGCGGGTGTTTTGGCAGTGATGGCAATAGCCGACACTGCGGTGTTTAATATTGAAAGATTAGGCGACAATATCAAATTTTAATTCATGTTTATGGACATATAGGGGAGTTATTAATTTAACTCCCTTTTTTTAATTAATTTTTTAAGCAAATTTTTTCATATTCACATTTGCTGCATTTTTTAGAATATTTTTTAACATTTGGAAGTTTTTTGTTTTCGGTTATTTCCTTAACTTCACGAATTACTTCAAACAATCCTTTTCTTAGATTAACGTCCATCACTACCGGACGGCGATCTCCAATTTTTTCATAGTCAACAAACCCTACAAAGACTTCAGTGTCGAATTCCTCTTCCAGAAGAATCGCATGAGCCACCAATTCTATTGCATCCTGATCCCAGACTCCCTTGACTGGGGGATTTGAGCTTTTGATGCTGACTGGATAATACTTGCCGTCAATTATTTCAATTTTGTCGCACATTCCTATTAGTTCAAGCTGAGGGTCTTTTAATAGATAGGAATACATGCAATTGGGAAAGAACATGTCTGTTATCTCAAAAGCATTTTTATCAAGTATGGTCATGGTTCGCTTTACTTTTAATGCGGTGGTTTTAATGTTGAAATATGAATTGTCCATTAGTTCATTGATCTGTTTTTGTTCTATATTCAAATCCATTGATTTGATTGCATTGGTGCTGCTTTCAATATAGGAATCTATATTTTCAGATAGGATACTTTCAATTTCGATTAAATCCATCTCTTTTTTGATTTTGCGCATATTTTTCTGAATTAAATCTAGAATATCAATTTTAAGCTTTTTAATCTCTATTGCAAGTTGATAATTTTTATTTTCATCTAAATCTACATGATTTTGTATGTACAGCTTCATCGGACAATACATATGTGTTTTAATAGAAGAAATATTTATCATATAATGAACCTCTTAAATTTTGTAATATTAGTTAGTAGTTACTGATATAAAAAATAAGAAGTTATAAATGCCCTAAATTCTTTAAAATAAAATAAAAAAAGTTAATAGCTAAAAATTTAGCTATTTTATAGAAATTTCATACGTTGTAGTAATCTTTGTTAATTGCAGGCAATTTTGCAAAGATAAATGGAACTACAATTAATAGGATTGTCAGTATTGCCATGATGGTAAGACTTAATCCATCAGCAGTACTTATTGTTGAGTAAACTCCTTGAGCCCAAAGACCGAAGATACAAATAGGTAAGATATATTTGATAACTGCCTTCCAGGTTTTTCCAACTTTGATTGATGAATTGTTGTTCAAGGTTTCAATCAAGTCGTCAAATTTGTAAATCCAACCGAAGATTAAACATTCGAGAAGTATAGCGAACAGTAATGCGAAATTGTTTAAATATGCATCGAATACTCCGAGGATTGTACTTCCTGCTCCTGTTGCAAAGATTGTTGAAATTAAAAATCCAACAATACATACGACAGTTGCAGTCTTTTTACGTTCAATGAGGAATTTCTCTGAAATTGAATAACATACTCCTTCAAGAAGTGCGATAACTGAGGTAATTCCCGCAAATAGGATACATATAAAGAACAATGGTCCAATAATGTATGCAATGCTTCCCATGGTATTGAACACTTGTGGGAACACTACAAATGCAAGTCCTGTTCCTTCAGTAACAAGCTCATTAAATGGAATTCCGGAACTCAAGGTCATGAATCCTAAAATGGAAAAGATTCCGATTGAATTAAACACTTCAAATCCAGAATTTGAAAATGCAACAATGACTGCATTGTCCACTAGTTTTGAACCTTCAGGAAGATAACTGGCATATGTCATTGCAATTGCCATTCCTAAACTTAATGAAAATACGATTTGTCCAAATGCCGCCAACCACACATCTAAATTAGTCAATGCAGACCAATCAGGTGTGAAAATCTGTGTGTATCCGATTGATGCACCTGGTAAAGTTAAGGAGAATGCTACAATTATTACAACAATTGCACAAAGCAATGGGAGTAAAACTTTACTTACATTACCGATTCCGTCGTTTAAATCTCTTTTAATGATAAACCATGCTAAAAACCAAATTACAAATACTGATGCGAGTACTGTTGGAACGATGGTAAATATTCCGGATATTGAATCTGTAGCTTGCAAAACGTTGTTTGCAAAGTATAAATCGGGATTTGCTCCCCATGCTTTTGTCAAACTTAAAAATATGTAAATCAAGTCCCATCCAACAACACAGACATAATATGTTGTAATTAGGAATACAATTAATAATATGAACCATGCCACAGGCTCTAATTTTTTACTCACTGAGAATAATATTCTTGCCAATGATTTTTTAAACTTGAATCCCACTGCGTATTCTACTAAAACAAATGAAATACCTAGTAAGAATAAGGAAACGATATAAGGAATCATGAAAGATCCTCCACCGTTTGAATATAAAACATTTGGGAAACGCCAAATATTTCCAAGACCGACAGCAGAACCAATCATTGCCATCATAAATGCAAAATTACTATTCCATTCTGATTTGTTTGTCTCTGTCATTTTATCACATTTAATTGAATATTATTATTTTAGGTGTTTAAAGTTTATATATTATTGTGTTAATTTTGCTTAACTCGTGTTATTTTTTTATAAAAATGACTGAATGAACTTCATATGTGCTGTTTTTTTAAATGAATAATATTCGTTTTTAAAAATAGTAAAAAAATAATAATTATTATAGATTTTATAATGTGTTTGTTTAAAAAAAATAAGTTAATGAGAGTGATTCTCTCATTTTAAAGTTCCTAATAATATTTAAGCGGGACTTTCCTTAAGCTTCAAATATTCATCGATGGCTTCACGGGTAGTTCCAACAACAATCCTGTAATGGTCAAACTCGCCGTTTATGATGACTTTTTCAACTTTGCCCTTTGCAACTACATGCTCGCCGTCAATAACTTCTCCCGCATAAGTGTGTGTAAAAGAGACCACTTCTGTCAATGGGAAATCAACGCCATCTAGGACTTTAACATTTTCAATTGTGTATTGTGAAGGGTTGTCAAATGCTCCAAGAGCGCTTACGATATCACATTCGATTTTTGAAATTCCCTGAGGTTCATAAACTGTATCTCCCCAGACACCTTCAATTTCATCATAATCCTTGGTGGCCAGAATATCAAATAATGTTCCGTTTATTGTCCCTCTATTCGCTTTTCTGTTTTCATACCATCTGAATTCCTCTTTGGTCAGGCTTTCATCAAACATTCTTTTATCGTATACGAAATCCCAATAGTCATTGGTGATTCCTTCGACTGTAATGTGCTTGTCAACTTCTTCAATGTAGACTTCTTTTCCTCTGTGCTCTTTAAACGCTGCTATTGCTCTTCTGTGATTGTCAAGACCGTACACTACAAAGTCCAAATCACTTACATCACTTTTTTGAAGGCCTGGTAGGATGGATCCTGAGATTCCCAAATGGTCGTATGGTATGTCTGCCATGAAATGGAAGAAGTCTGCAACGTCCATTAGCTTGGCAATGAGTTCAGGGTTTTTAACTTCTCCGCCAGATTCAAAAGTCTTTTTGAGACCTAAAAGCCTATTTTCAGGTTTGATGACTCTTTCAACTTTATCTATTGGCACTCCCATCATTTCCACATTGGTTACTTCGGAAAAATACAAATAATCAGGATGATTTTCTCTTAGGTAACTATAAGCTTCTTCGGAACCTACTTTTCTGTATCTTTTGCCGTCCTTTTCACGGTCACCTTCAGGATCAGGTACATATCTTAAAAATGAAATTACCCTGTTTTCTGGGTGGATATAATTGGTTGATGCGAAATATAAATCATCGGTAGTGTAAATAAAATCTCTTGTTCTTACTTGTTCCATATTATTGACTCCTTATTTGTTATATTATATTACATATTAAATTAACTTTTGATTTAATCTTAATATTTAAATAAAAATATAATCTAATAATATTTTATGACTATTACTCATAAACACGTTGATGAAATATTTGAATATGATGGAAGTCAAATAAATCCGTCCTGGGCCTTTCAGGAGTTTGGAATTTACGGTTCATCCATCATAACTTGGATTGGTCCGGTTAATATTACTCCGGATAATCTGAAGGACTTTGCCGATGTCGGTTTGGAGATAAAATCAAATTATATGGTTAACTTCATTTGCGAGTTCTTCGATCAACAGCCTACAAACATGAGGATTGCTTATCTTCGCCAAAGACTTTTAGTGATGATATTCAGAGAAATCCTGACTGAATATGGAATTCCGACTAAAAGGGAAGGTGATGATATTTTTGTAGAAGACAGGAAACTGTCAATTTCAATTGCCAGTGTTTCCCTAAGTTCCGCAAAAATACACTTTGCGCTTAATTTGGAAGATAAGGGAACTCCAGATGATGTGGAAACAATTGGCCTTTATGATATTAAGGTTAATGGAAGCCAAGTATTTAATGAAGATAATTTATTGGATTTAATCAATAAAACTGTTAATAGATTCATCAACGAATTAGAAACAATAGAAAATGATATAAGTAAAACCAAGGTGTTAGGATGAAAATTTTAGTTAATGGTATTCAATCAAATTTAAGATTTTCTTCTGCTCATGTAATTCCGGGACATGAATCCTGCGGATTTATCCACGGACATTCCTACTTTGTTGACGTGGAAATTGAAGGTGAAAGGGCAGGGGAATTCGAGTTTGTTGTAGATTTCAAAGATGTTAAAAAATATACTAAAGCTATTTGTGATGAACTTGACCACAGGTTATTAATTCCAGTTTTCAACGATTTAATTGAATTTAAGGAATTCGATAAGAATAAGGATTCAATTTTTGATTTAAAAGAACAAAAATCAATTTATTTCAAAATTGAGGAAAAAGGATACACCATACCTTCTGTTGATTGTGTGTTATTGCCTCTTCCTTATACTTCCGCTGAAGAGTTATCCAAATTTTTCGCTGAAACCTTGGCAAAGAAGCTATCTGAAACCTATGATAATCTAGATTCAGTTTCAGTCTGTGTTAATGAGGGAATAGGTCAGGGAGCATTGTATAGGAAAGATTTATAATGAAAGCTCCAATTATTGAAATTTTTTCAAGTTTTCAAGGCGAAGGCCTTTTGATTGGTCAAAGACAGATATTTGTCAGATTTGCAGGTTGCAATCTGAATTGCAATTATTGTGATACTGGAGATAGTAAATCTGAAAAGTCAGGAGTATTGATGACTCCTCAGGAGGTTACAGATGAGATTAATAAGATTGTAACTCCAGATTGTAAAGCTATTTCATTCACCGGCGGAGAACCTAGCTTATATCCGGAATTCATTTCTGAAGTATCAAAAAATTTTGATTTGGATATTATGCTTGAGACCAATGGGACTTTGCCTGACAATATTGATTTAATTGATGAATTAGACTTGGTTTCTTTGGATATAAAGTTACCGGAGCATTTTGACGGTGATTTTGATGAAGAAATTTTTTTAAATGAAATTAAATCACTAAATTTATTAATATCAAAGTCTATAAATGTATATTGTAAAGTAGTTATATTGCCATCAACAAAAATAAAGTCATTTAAAGAGGTAGTTGAAAAATTATCAGAAAATATTTCAAACAAAAGCGACCTTAAAATAATTATCCAACCTTCTAGTCCGTTAGGAGAATGGAAAGACATTAATTTTAAATTATTTGAGTTTTCCGAAGTTGTTGGGCAATATTTTGATGTTTCCACCATTCCTCAAATCCATAAGATTTTGGATATTGAGTGATTTTGTTTTTAATATTTTGATTTTATTTTGACGATAGCAATTGTAAATTAGAGGTGTGAAAATGAAAGATAAAACATCCATTAATAGAAAATCAAATACAGGTGCAGTTGAACATGAAACAAAAGTTCATGATAGAGAAGGAGACATAATGGCTATTGCAACCAAAGATGTTGTGTCAATCCCTCCAACTAAATCTATTAAAGATACTGCAAAAGTAATGATGGAACATGAATTTAGAAGATTACCAATCACAGATCCTGGTTCTGGTAAATTATTAGGTATTGTAACAGTAATGGATATATTAGATTTCTTTGGTGGAGGAAAAAAATTCAACATTATTGAGAAAAAATACGAAGATAACTTCTTAGCAGCTATCAATGAACCAGTTAAAGAAATTATGACTCGTGATTTAATCACATTATCTCATAAAGCTTCTATTGGTGAAACCATTAAAACAATGTTAGACAACCAATTAGGTGCTATTCCTCTTATTGATGCTGATGGAAAACTTGCAGGTATTGTAACTGAAAGGGATATTGCATTATCCTTAGCAGGTATGGCTGGTAAAGAAACCGTACAGGATTACATGAGTCCTAAAGTATTCACCACAACTCCTGGTACACCATTGGAAAGTGCATGTAAAATCATGGTAAGAAATGGTTTAAGGAGAATTCCAATTGTTGGTGGAGAAGCGGACATTTCTAAAGCAGCTAAAAAATTATTAGGTATCTTAACATCAACTGATGTAATAAGATTCTTAAATGCAAAAGAATTATTTGACCATTTAAATTCCAATTTGGCTACTGATGTTTTGAAAACTAATGTTTCAGAAATCATGGCTAAAGAACCTATCACAGTCGAGCCATCCTTAACTATTGGCGAGTTATGTGAATTATTTGCTGAAAAAAATATTGGTGGTGTGCCAATTGTCAAAGATGATGAAGTAGTTGGTATTATCACTGAAAGAGACATCTTAAACGCAGTTAAAAGATTATAAGCACAATTATAGGAGATGATAATATGCAAATTAAGAACTTGATGTCTGAAGATTTAATCACTGTAGACAAAGATCAAAGTCTTTCTGATGCATTAAAATTGTTACGTAAACATAATGTTTCACGTTTACCTGTAACTAATAACAAAAAATTGGTTGGTATTATTTCTGAAAGAGACATAGCTAATAAGCTTGGATCTGGAAAATATGAAAGTATGCCTGCATCAAGACTTCATATTTCATCTGTAATGGTCAAAGATGTAATTACAGTACCTGAAACAATGCAATTGGAAGAAGTTGCAAAAATAATGTTAGACAAAGGAATTGGATCTGTTCCAGTCATGAAAGATGATAAGATGATTGGTATCGTTTCAAAAGCAGATTTTGTAACTCTTGCTGTCGGCATTGCATTTGATAAGATTACTGTAAAAGAAATAATGTCAAAAGATTTGGTTGTAGTTTCTCCAGCTGAAAGAATCATTCACGCAAGAAGACAAATGATTGAATCTCATGTTGGAAGATTACCTGTTGTAGAAGACGAAAAAGTTGTAGGAATGATTACTTCAAAAGATTTAATGAGAGCATTCATTGACTTTAGAAAAAAAGTTCCTGAAAAGTATCAAAAATCTCAAATCAAAGAGCTTTTGGTTGAAGATATCATGTCTTCTAATCCGTCTTATGTCTCAAAGGATATGGCAATATCCGAAGTTGCTAAAATCATGATGGATACAGGATTCAACGGTTTGCCTGTCGTTGAAGACGGTAAAATTGTTGGAATTATAACACAAACCGATGTATTAAGACTAATTGAAAAATTAGAATCTTAATATTTTTTTATTTTTTTTATTTTTTTTCGGGGGTATTAACATTTCATTAATTTCATTTTTAGGACCAAAAGGAACTTTCACCCACGAAGCCGCTAATAAAATTGGCGATGACCTTATTCCGTATTGTACTATTCCTGCAGTCATGCAAAGTGTTGCTGATGGCGAATCTGAATATGGTATCGTTCCAATTGAAAACTCAATAGAAGGGCCTGTTGGAATTACATTGGATTCACTTGCTCATAAATTCGATTTAAAAATTTATAATGAGATTATCATTCCAATTAATCAGAATTTAATTGTAAATCCGGGCGCAACCATGAGTGATATAGAGGATGTTTACTCACATTCCCAAGCTATTGCGCAGTGTCAGGAATTTATTCAAAAAAATAAGATCCAGCCTCATTATGCAGTCAGCACTGCTAATGCTGCAAAAAACATTGTTGGCGATAAAACTAAGGCAGCCATTGGAAATTCAAAAGCGGCAGAATTGTATAATCTTGAAATTCTTAAAGCAAATATTCAGGATACTGATAACAATGAAACCAAGTTCGTTGTTCTTTCAAAAGAAGATCATGAGCCAACAGGTGCTGATAAGACCTCAATAATATTTTCCATTTATGAGGATAAGCCTGGTGGATTATATAATATTTTAGGAATTTTTCAAAAAAATGACATCAACTTAACTAAGATTGAATCCAGACCGTCAAAAAAAGGTTTAGGAAAATATTTGTTCTTTGTTGATTTTGAAGGGCATAGAAACGATGCCGTCATTGAAAATATCATAAAAGAAATTGACAAAAATACTTATTTTTTAAAGATTTTAGGTTCCTATCCGGAATTTTAAGTAAACTTTAAATTAATGTTCTATTAATAAATTATATTATAATAATTCAGGGAGGGTAGGAATGCCAAACGATAGAGATAAACTTCTAAAAGTTATGGATAGTTTGGAAGAAGATTATGCATCTGGAAAAATTTCTCCAGAAAAGTACAGTTATTTTCGTTCCAAATATGAAGATAAATTAAATTCTATTGATGCTAGAGAGGCTACTCGTAGAATTAGATCTATGCAAGGTAAACCTTCTTCTAGTCCTAATAAAGAAAAAAGAAGAAAAAAGCCTACCAAAAATAAGAAAGAAAAAGAAGATTTGGTTCAAAAGTACATTATTAATCCTAAGAAGGATGATGCAAAATATAATAAAAAAGAAAAGAAATCCATGGATAGCGGTACCTTTAAATTATTACTGCTGTTAATTTTAGTTTTAGGATTTACCGTTGGTGTAGGTTATGGTGTTTTCAATTTAGACTTCGATAATTTATCTGAAACCTCTACTGTTGCAACTGTTCAAGACACTGCATTCCCTGATATACATGAAGACATAGTTCAGAATACATCATACACTAAATCATACGATACCTCTAGTTATAATGATGATTCCAGCAGCAGTTATGATAATGTAGAAACCACTCAGGATTCATCATATAGTTCAGATTATTCATCAAGCAGTTCTGATAGTGGTTATTCAAGTGATTCAGGCTCTTACTCTGATAGTGGTTCTTCAAGTGATTCAAGTGGAAGTGGTAGTTCATCATCCAGCGATTATGGAGGAGGAAATAGCGGGGAGTAGTTTAACTACTTCTTAGTTAAAGGTGATATTATGGTAAATGATAATTTTAAAAAAGGAATTATAATCATTTCACTTTTCATGATACTTGTTGGAGTTGTAGCTTGCGTTAATGCAGCTGATGACAATTCAGACATTACCATGATGACTCTATCAAAAAGCGGATTAGTCATTCATTATCCATCCAATTGGGGTTATTCTGAATCAACTTCCAATTATTCAATAATGGCATTATCCAAACTTGATTCTGTGGATTCATTTGGAATAGGTCAAGTAACAATCAATGTTGAGAAAAAGCCAATTGAAGGAGATTTTTACACATATGTCAATGACACATACAAATCTATGGAGAAAGATTCTTCCTTTGATTTAGTCTCTTCCGGAGGAGTCATGGTTGGAAACATTGATGCTGTTGAATATATTTACACATCTACTCAAAATGGTGTTGAAAAGGAACATAAGGCAGTTTGGTTTGAAAAAGGTGGACAGGCTTATGTTTTATTATACAGTGCACCGCTTCAAGATTTTGAAAATAGCTTGTATGTCTTTGATTACATCATATCAGATATTCAAGTTACATAATCTTTTTTTTTTAAAAAATGGAGTGTTTTCATGATTATATTATGTGTTACAGGTAGCATTGCCGCTACTGAATCAATTAAACTGGCCCGTGAATTTAGACGTAATGATGTTGAGGTTAAATGCTTCATGAGTGAGGCCGCTTGTGAAATTATACATCCAAATGCTATGGAATTCGCCACAGGAAATGAAGTTGTAACTAAGTTGACCGGTAAAATTGAGCATGTTAAGTATTCTCAAGAGGATTTGATATTGGTTGCACCGGCCACCGCAAACACTATTTCAAAATTTGCGCATAAAATTGCTGATGATCCTATTTCTACTCTTTTGATTACTGCTTATGGACATGACACACCGATTATTTTTGTCCCATCAATGCATGACTCAATGTTTAAGGCGATTAAAGAAAATATTGATAAGATTAAACAGGAAGGTTCTGCTAGTTTCATTAATCCAAGAATGGATGAAGGAAAAGCTAAATTCCCATCAAAAGATGACATAGTTCTTGAATCATTAAGAACAATTAATTTAAACAAGAAGGATTGATCTTATTAAAGGCAAAAAAATTTTAATTAGTCTTGGAGGAACCTATGAACCGATTGATTCCGTAAGGGGAATTACCAATAAGTCCTCCGGAAAAATGGGTTTGGCACTTGCAAAAGAGGCTTATATCAGGGGAGCGGACTTAACCTTGGTTGTTGCCAATGTTAGTGTTGAAATCCCATCTGTTTTTGATGTGATTCATGTTGAAACAAGTAGTGAAATGAATGAGGTTATATTAAGTCTGATACCTGATTTTGACATATTTATATCCACTGCGGCGGTTTCTGATTTTGAATTCAAGAAAAAGGACGATAAAAAAATAGATTCTAATAGTTCCTTGTTTTTAAATCTTAAACCAACAACTAAAATCATTCGTCAAGTTAAAAAAATCAACCCGGATATTTTCTTAGTTGGATTTAAAGCCGAGTTCAATATTTCAAAAGAGGATATAATTTTATGTGCAAGAAAGCAAATTGAACAGGCAGGTACAGACTTGGTCATTGCTAATGATATTTCTAAAAATGAATGTCATTTTGGATCAGATAATAATGAGGTTTTAATTGTCGATGATGAGGTCCTGGCTGTCCCATTGGCATCAAAAAGGGAAATTGCAAAAATCATTTTTGACGTAATTTCTGAAAAGATATAATTTCATATACACTTACTATTTTTTTACTTATTTTTTATCAAATAGCTTCATGTATTTTAAATTAATAAGTGATTATTTGATGGAATTTTAAATTAAATATATTTTGCTTGTATGAATTTTTAATATTCTTGATAGAAATTTTCAACCAGATTTTTCCTATGTCTGGAAATATTAGGTGAGACTAAATTGGTTGGTATGGTGTTGATTTTTAGAATAGATTTTAACATTAATTTTATTTTCAAGTTGTGATATTGTATTCAACTGAAAATTAATTCTGTTGTTTACATTCAAATCATTTGAAATTTTGAATAAATCTGTTATTTTATACTCGAATACAAGGCCATAAAAAGTAATACTTTTTTAAACAAAAAATATAAAATAGTCTTTTAAAATTAATCTCTTAAAAAATAGTATTTCAATAAAATAAGTTCATGCCTTTAGGCTTTAGTTAAATGGAGTGATTAATAGAGTGAATCAACCTAAAGGACGTTTCAATGAACTTTTATTTTATTTGCATTAGCATATGTAATATTTAATTTTCTAGTATAAAAAGGTATCTAAGTAATACTTTTTTGGGTTTTTTGTAGTATTTTTTTATATTTCTCACAGCTATTTTTTTGCCCATTTGCTTATGAAAAATACTTATTTTTTTTTAAAAATTTTTCTCTACTAGCAATGCAATATGGTCTTTTTCGTATGGTTCCAGTTTGACTTTTTCAATAATTTTAAAACCTTTCTCTTTCAATTTCTTCTCTTGTTCCTTGAAAATCTTTTTAGGTTTCTGTACAACATCAATACTTCTAGCCTTAATCATTAAAAGTCCGAGTCCATCATCCTTGCAGAACATGTTCATGTTTTTCATAAACAATTCACTTTGTGTTGGCTGGGCCACATCACAGTACACCAAGTCCACTTTTTCGACTAAGTTGAGATATCCTTTAGGTTTGGTTGCATCACCTAAAATCGGAGCAATATTAAGCCTTTGACGAGAGAGTTGGACCAATTTTTTCGCTGTTGTTGGTGAAAATTCAACGGCATATATCCTTCCATTAATTGCAATATCTGAAATATGTGAAACGGTTGTTCCGGTTGATGCACCTAGATATAATACATTTGAAGTGTCCTCAAGCTCCAAATTTTTTAATCCATTTAAAAGGGCTGCAGATAATTTTGAACGTCTAGGATTCCATATTCTATATTCATCATCTTCTTGAATTAGTTCCTCTCCGTACACTGACACTCCAGGATTCATATTCTTGGTTGCAATGTTTCCATCCTTAAAATAGACATTCATGCTTTATCTCCTTTTTTTATTTTTTCTACCTTTTTTCCTACTTTTTTTGGATTTTGACTTTTCTTCTTTCCTTCTTTTAGTTGTTTTTGTAGGAAACGGATTATTTTTTTCTATTTCTTCCACTTTCAATTTAAATTCTTCAAAAGCATTTTCATCAAATGTTTTAGTAAAAACGTCACGTCTGACTGCAAGGGATATCATTCCTGCAAGCATTCTGGCAATTTTTCCACGATTCCACCATTTTGCACCCCTTACTTGTGGATGTTGGTAGATCAATCCATATTTCGGCGGTCTGTCTCCACTTTTCAAATGCCTGAACAATGCCTTTTCAGCACCCATTATTTGAACGGTGCTTGATGGATACATCGCAAGTCTTTTTAGACCTCCTGCATGTGAAATTAATTTTGCACCGAGTGAAGATCCGACTAAAAGCTTTAGGTTTGGTGCAATGGATTCCATTTTTGAATCAACATATTCTTCAATATTTTTTCTGGATTTTTGAAGTTCATATATTGAATTGGCATAATTATTCATTATTTCCAAATCTCTTGGATCAATATCCTCATCGATATCAATGATTTCATCAGGGAATGCTTCCGGTTTTGCTTCTATAATCTTGTCCTTTGTTTTATTCTGTGAAATTAGCTTGATGTAGGTCTCATTATTTTTCACTGTGTCCATTTCCGGGAAGTATAGTGCATACCATTCTCTTATTCTTTCAATCAATTTGGAAATGCTTTCATCGATTTCATCAATTGAATTAATTGCCTGGATTAAATGCTTGTCTTCAGATGCTGAGGCCCTTTTAATATCGTATATTGCTAAATTTCTGTAAATTTCAGTTATTTCTTCATTATCCAATCCGAATTTATCATAATTATTTCTTAAGTATTCTCCACCAGGATTTGGTGTTTTAACAGTGATTTTTTCATTATCATAATCGGAGGTTCTTTTGTTGGATTCGATTATAATCTTGTCATAGTCCTGGCAGATTTCTTCAATTAGTTCCAATTCCTCTTTGACTATTTTTTTATCATTTATTTCAGCTAATCTGTTGATAATTTCATCTTTTGGAAATAATTTTTCGCTTATTAAATTGTTTTCATTGTCGAAGGCGTAATATCCTTTAACACAGTAGGTTATATAGCATTCCATAAGATTAAATATTCTTTTTATTTTTAATAAGCATTGTCATGATGAAAAGATTTAATTTGTTTAAAATCTAAATTAAACTTCATTGAATTATTTCTATTTTTGGATTTGTAATTATGTCAAAACAAAGTGTTAACGATTTAAAATATGAACTTGAATTAAAAAATGCCGAGATTGATGAGCTTAATATGGAACTTCAGGAAAAGAATGAGGAGATTAATAAGTTAAAATTATACTCCACCAAACTCAAATATGCCAATAAAAATTTGGAGGACAAATTGGACACTAAAATAGACTATGATAAGGCAAGAATCAACGAACTTGACGATTTGTCCGAAAAAATCAAGGAAAAGGAAGCCATAATCGAGGACAAGCAGGATCAGGTTAAATATTTACGGTCCCTGATTGATGATTATAAATCTCAGGTTAATTCAAACACTGAAAACCTTGAAATCCAGCTTAGGAAAATCTCAAAAACATATGAGGATTTACTCAAACAAAAGGATTTAATCATCGAAAAGCAGGATGAGCAAATTGCAAATCTAATGAAATCAAAAGAAGAAATAATAAAATCCAATAAGACTAATGTAATAAGTTTAAAATTACAAAATGAAAAATATCAAGAAATAATTGATAAATTAACAAAAACTAATTAAATAATTAATTACAAAGTTGATATTATGTTAAAAACAGATATTTGTGGAGTGGAATTCAGAAATCCGTTGATGTTGGCGGCAGGTATTATGGGAAGCAATGCCTCATCAATGAATTGGATTTTAAAATCTGGTGCGGGAGGAGTCGTTTCAAAATCATTTTCCATTAACCCTCATCCTGGTTATGTAAATCCTACAACCGTTGCAGTTGATGGTGGAATTATTAATGCAATTGGCCTTTCAAATCCAGGTGTGGACAACTTCAAAGAGGAGCTTAAGAAAATCGAAAGGGAAAACAATGTGGTCATCGCTTCAATTTATGGGGCAACACCCGATGAATTTTCAAGATTGGTGGAGGAAGTTCAGGAATTTGTTGACATGATTGAATTGAATATTTCATGTCCTCATGCCATGGACGGATACGGCGCTTCCATAGGTCAGGATTGTAATTTATCCCACACTATTGTTTCAGCTGCAAAAGATGCTGCTGATGTGCCTATAATTGCCAAGTTAACACCTAACGTCACTGACATTACTGAAATCGCAAAAACCTGTGAGGATGCAGGTGCGGACTGTTTGTCATTAATAAATACATTAGGTCCTGGAATGAAAATCAATATCGATGTTGCTAGGCCTGTTTTGTCAAATAAGTTTGGTGGTATGAGTGGCCGTGCAATCAAGCCGATTGCAATCAGCAATGTATACTCCGTTTATGAGGCTGTAGATATTCCGTTAATTGGTGTTGGAGGCATTTACAGTTGGGAAGATGTAGTTGAATTTATTTATGCAGGTGCAAGAGCTGTTCAAATAGGTACAGCCATAATGGATGAAGGAGTAGAGGTGTTCAGTCATATTAATGAAGGTTTAGAGAAGTTCATGGCTGAGAAAGGATTCTCATCCATTGATGAAATGGTTGGACTTGCACACAGGGAGTTGTAATTATGATTAATGAACCTAAGATTGTTGAAATTAAAGAGATTATCGATGAAACTCCTACAATTAAAACTTTTAAGTTTGACTGGGATATGGAAACATTGGGAAAACCAAATCCTGGTGAGTTTGTAATGGTTTGGAACTTTAAAAATGAAAAACCAATGTCCATTGCTCAGATTAATGATAATGAGTTGGCTATTACTGTAAAAAACATTGGAGAATTCACTTCTCAGCTACACGATTTGAAGATTGGCGATCAAATTGGCGTAAGGGGCAGTTACGGTAATGGATTTGACAACTCATTCGAGAATAAGAAAATATTGGCAATTGGTGGTGGAGTTGGAATGGCTCCAATCAATGCAATAGCTTCTGATTTGATTAAAAAAGGAAATTCTGTTGATGTAGTTGCTGCAGCAGTAACAAAAGAGGAATTATTGTACATTGAATCATTGGAAAAGTTGGGTGCAAACATACATCCGTGCACCGATGACGGAAGCTTTGGGTTTGAAGGTTTCGCAACCGACTGCACTGTGGATTTACTTAAAGATTCAACTTATGATTATGCATTTGTGTGCGGTCCTGAGATAATGATGAAAGGAATATTTGATATTCTTGAAGATGCATCAATACCTGCACAATATTCTCTTGAAAGATACATGAAATGTGCCCTTGGAGTATGTGGGCAATGTTGTGTTGATAGTGAAGGTTGGAGAATCTGTGTGGAAGGGCCTGTTTTTGAAAACGATAAAATTAATCAAATTACCGAGTTTGGAAAATACAGAAGGGACGCTTCCGGCGTAAAGTATTAAGTTGTGGATGATAATATGGCAATTGACATTAAAGAGTATTTAACACCTCCAATTCTATTGATTATATTCCTGTTGGTAATCTCCTTAATGTTTATTTTTCCTGTTTTAAACATGATTATTCTAGGGGCGATTCTGGCTTATGGTGTTAGGCCGGTAGCTTTGAAAATTCAGTCAAAGTTAAAGTATTCCTCAATCTCAATACTGCTTGCAATGGTGGTTGTATTAATACCTTTAATTTTACTTGTGGGATATATCGTCTTTGAAATTTCATCTGTTGTCTCTACAATGCTTTTAACCAATTCATACGTAGATATCAATGAGTCCATTACACAGCTATTGAATTATTTGCCATTGAACATTGATACAAATTCAATCAATTCCAGTCTTAATTCATCCATTAAGGACATTGCAACTTACGTTTTAAATTATTCTGTTAGTTTTTTAAGTAAATTTGCCAACATAACTTTGGATTTATTCATCCTTGTCTGTTCAGTGTTCTATTTCGTTCGCGATGGTGACAGATGTTTGGCATTTATCAAGGATTTCGTACCTGATGATTCAAAGGAATTCTTTGACAACACTGTTGAATCAGTTAAAGACGTGTTGAAAAGCATATTTTACGGTCACTTCCTGACTTCTGTAATCATCGGTATATTCGGATGTATTGGCTACTCCCTTTTGGGATATCCTTATGGAATATTTTTAGGTGTAATAACCGGTATTCTGCAGTTGATTCCAGTATTTGGGCCTTGGCCTATTTATTGGGCATTATTTTTCATAGATGTCGCTTGCGGAAATTATCCTCGTGCAGTGATAGTTCTGTTGTTCGGATTTTTCCTAAGCACAATAGATATGTACATAAGACCTGCACTTTCAAGCCATTATGCTGAGATACATCCATTAATCTTACTTATTGGATTCCTGTCAGGTCCTTTAGTTTACGGCATTGTCGGATTCATTATCGGGCCGTTGATTTTAGGAATAACATATGCCGTTTTAGATAGCTATAGGCGAGAATATCTTGTTGGTGATGACTAAATGCAAAGAAATGTTGTTATTTTAGATATAGATTATGTTACTTATGAAGATAAGCCTGTTATAAGGTTATTTTCAAAGGATGGAGATAAGAATGTAGTTTTAATCGATGATACATTCGAACCGTATTTATATGTTGTTTCCGATGAGTTGGATGAATGCATAACTGAAATTCAGGACAATTTGGATGTTATTCGCATTGAAAAAGTCATAAAAAAGGACTTTCAAATTGAAAATGAATTCCTGAAGGTGACATTCAAGCATCCGCAGGAGCTTGCTAAAAATAGGGATGCTTTAAGGGATCTTGAAAGCGTAATTCAAATCAGGGAGTTCGATATTCCATTTTACAGAAGATATCTGATGGACCGTGATGTAATTCCAATGACTGAGGTTGTTGCAATCGGTGAGGAATTGGATTCCTTTTTGGATTTGGATTCAACAAAACAGGATATTGAAATAATCAAATTGACTGAAGACTTAAAGCGTGTTGAGGAGTATCCGCATGATTTCCGTATTTTAAGCTTTGATTTGGAAGTAAGAAATCCTCATGGAATGCCAAATTCCGAAGAGGATGAAATCATCATGATTGGCGTTGCAAGCAATTTCGGAGTTAATCAGGTAATTTCAACAAAGACAAATTCAAACACCAAGGATGATTTCGTAAACCAGATGTCCTCAGAAAAGGAAATGATTGAGGAATTTGTCAAAATCATTAAGGACAACAATGTGGATATCATTGTAGGGTACAATTCTGATAATTTCGACTTCCCATACCTCAAGGACAGAGCAAAAATACTTGGTGTTGATTTGGACATTGGAATGGACGGGACTGACGTAAGATTCATCAGAAGAGGATATGCCAATGCAGCTTCCTTTAAAGGTTTGATTCATGTTGATTTGTATCTGGTAATGAGAAGGTACATGACCCTTGAGAGATACACATTGGAGAGGGTTTACTACGAACTGTTTGGCGAAGAGAAAATCGATGTTCCGGGAGACCGCATTTGGGAATTTTGGGACAATGGAGGAGAAGAATTGGATAACCTCTTTGACTACTCCTTGGATGATGTAGTTTCCACTTTGAAAATAGCCGAACAGACACTTCCGCTTAACTTAGAACTTACTCGTATCATAGGCCAACCATTATTTGACGTCTCCCGTATGGCAACCGGACAGCAGGCAGAATGGTTTTTAGTAAAGCAAGCCTATTTTGACAATGAAGTCGTTCCGAATAAGCAGGGAGCCAACTTTGCAAACCGTGCTGCTGCAGAGGACAATGAGGGCGGATATGTAAGAGAGCCTGAAAAGGGCTTGCATGAAAATCTGGTTCAGTTCGATTTCAGAAGTCTGTATCCTAGTATCATCATTTCAAAAAACATATCTCCTGACGTGATGGTTTTGGGGGATGTGGAAAATGAGGATGAGTACAATATATCTCCGGAGCATGGCCTCAAGTTCAAGAAAGATCCTCAAGGATTTATCCCATCCGTTATAGATAAGATTTTACAGGAACGTTTCAGAATCAAGCGTGAAATGAAAGCATGTGAAGATGAAACCGAAAAAAAGGCCTTGGATGTACAGCAGCAAGCCATTAAGAGATTGGCCAATACAATGTATGGAATCTATGGTTTCCCAAGGTTCAGATGGTATTCATTTGAATGCGCCAAGGCAATCACATCATGGGGAAGGCAGTATATCAAATCATCAATAAAAAAAGCTGAAGAATATGGATTTTATACAATATATGCTGATACTGATGGTTTCTATGCTAAATATGTAAAAGAAAAAAAGTAAGAGAAAATTAATTCTCTTTTAATTTATTTTTTTGTTATTTTTATAGTTGATTTTGCAGTTTTTGCAACACAGTATTTGTTTGCTGAACTTACAACAACTTTATGAGTTCCAACTTTTAAGGATTTTACGTTAAGGTTAGCAATTCCTTTTGAATTGGTTTTTACAGTGTAAGTTTTGTATTTTTTACCTGTATAAACTTTGATTTTAACTTTAACGCCTTTAATGACTTTTTTGGTTTTTGTGTTTTTCACAGTAACCTTGAAGTATTTCTTAACTCCTTTCTTAGCAGTCAATTTTTTAGGATATAATTTTGTTGGAGCTTTTTTAATAACAATTTTTGATGTAACTTTCTTAAGGCTAAAGTTTTTAGTAGCGCCGCTTGTTACAACTACTTTGTAGGTTCCAGGTTTTAAGGTAGATGTTGATAATCTTATTTGACCGTCAATACCAGTATTTCCTTTGTAGCTGTAATACTTTTTAGAAGTGACATACACTTTAATGTTAAGTTTAGCATCATAGATTGGTTTTTTAGCACTGTTTGTTAATTTGACAGTGAAGTATTTTGCTGTTTTGTAGTATGTGGTCACTTTTGGAGCGCTAGCTTTTGCAGCTATTTTTTTGTTTGTAATAGTTTTCTTAACTGCGGTAGCAGTATATCTAGGATCTGCATCGCTTACAGCAATCTTATGTTTTCCGACTGTTACAATTTGGATTTTACCATTAGTGTTGGTTTGTCCAATAAATCTTTTGTTTTTACTGCCGTCAAATTCTATTAAAACAAGAGCTCCGGATACTTTCTTACCGGTTAACTTATTTGTAACTGTAATAATTCCAGTAGTACTGATAGTATATTTTACAGGAATCTCTTTAATAGTAGCAGTTTTTTTGCTTTCAGATTTATTATAATTTGCAGAATCATTCAATGATGCATAGACTGAATATTTTCCAGGCAATAAATTATTTATTGGTAACTCAAAGGAACCATTTTCATTGGTTGCTATTCTATTGACTTTTACAGTTGTATTATTTGCACCTTTGGTGGTGAAAGTAATCTCTTTTCCATCACTGTCAGTTATGTTAAAGAATACTGCAACACCTTCTAATGGTTTTCCGGTTTCTTTAGCAGTCACTATAACTTTCACATTTTTGTTGGTTCCGTAGTATTCATTATAATTTTCAACTTTTACTACTGAAGTAACTTTTTTGATTTTTATAGTTCCTTTATATTGTCCTGAAAGACCGCTTGCCCCTGAGACTGTTACTTCATATTCTCCAGCAGGAGCATAAATAGCAGTATTGGTTAAAAGTAAACCTGGATAGAAATTAACATTATTTAATGTTGCAATACCATTTGCATCAGTTGTAAGTGTTTTACTTGTACTTATACTGATTGATCCTCCGGATTGCTTCATGTCCCAGTAGACTGCTGTTTTGTTATAAGTTCCACTGATTGTAACTTTTTCATTTGCGATTACTTCACCGGTATATGCATCCACAACTTTAAATGTGAAATTACCATCTTGGTAATATACTTCTGGAGAACTTATTAGTGTGATATTCACGCCTCTTACTTTATTAAGTTTAATATTTTTAGGTAAACTAGTTTTGTTATCCTTATAGGTTACTATCATATTGTAAGAAGTAATGTTGTCAACTAATTCAGGATTAAATATTAATTTTCCATTTTCATATTTTAGATTACTAATGTTGATGGATTTTGTATCATTTCCATCTTTGTAGGAAACGGCAACTGTGAAATTATTACCGTCTACGGGTTTTTCATTAACATAATCGGTAATTTTTATTGGTATTTCAACAGTATTGCTTTGATTCACATTGACTGTTGATGCAGAATCAATGTGGTCTGGTCCAATTACTGATAAAAGTATATTCTTGGTTGAATTTTTATATTGGGCATTACCTAAGTAGGTAATGAGTAAACTATGATTACCTGCACCTAATTTGTTACTAAGGGTTATTGAGTTATTTGCATAAGTAAAATTTAATTTTTTTGTTCCTTCTGCAACTGTAATGTTTTCTTTTGAAATGGAAATCGCTTTGGATTCCTTGTCATTCACAGTCACATTTATTTTTTGTGCTTCTGAATTTTTTACTTTCACATTTTCAGAAACTATTTTTGTATCTATCTTTTCGGTTGCCGCTGTGCTTTCGTTAGCAAGGACAACATCTGATCCGTCATCTGCTAAGCTGACATCGTCAGTTGCGTTGATGTCACTTGCACAAACAGACCCAATGCTTATTAACAGGAATATTGCCATTACCATTAATAAGACATAAGAGTTTTTAAGTTTCATAATCTTATAATCCTCCTTTATAAAAAAATCATATTAAAAAAAGAGTTTATGATTTCTAATAATATTAATTAATATATTTATAACATTTATAGTTTGGTACTTTTTATATATAATCATTTTTATTTTAAACATTTTAAATTCAAGTTTATTTTAGATAAACTCCGATAAGAATTAAAAGTAACATCGATATTTTCAAAAAAATAAGGAAGAATAAAATTATTCTTCTAGGTAGGAATCCAAATCGATTTCTAAATCATCACAGATTCCTTTTAATTGTTCATATAATTTTTCATCTATTGCAATGCCGTTAGCTTCAGCTTCTGCAATTCTTTTAACTTCCAAGTCACCTGGAATTGCAACGGTTTCACCGGTTGCCCTAACTTGGGATACGAAGTCTTCAGTGTTTGCCTTGAAGTCTTCAAAGTCTCCAAATTTGGATGGGTCGATTACAACATACAGGTCTCCTTTTGTACAGTCTTTTTCTGGTGAAGCGGTACCTGTTACGCTATGACCGTATCCAGCCTGTACTAATGGTCCGGTTAGGATTTCAATTAATAATGATAATGCATATCCTTTGAATCCTCCAAATGGTAGGATTGAACCTTCAAGTGCAGCTTCAGGGTCATTGGTTGGGTTTCCATCTTTATCTAATGCCCATCCGTCCGGTAAGTCTAGGCCTTTTCTTTTGGATTCGATGATTTTTCCACGTGCTGTAACGGATGTTGCCATGTCCACTGTAATGTATGTGTCGGATGGAATTCCTAATGCAAGAGGATTTGTTCCAATCAATGCTTCTTTACCGCCTAACGGTGCGATAGCAGGATCGGTATTTGCAAGCACGAGGCCGATGCAGTTTTCTCTTAATGCTAAATCAGAATAAAATCCGGTAACTCCAAAGTGGTTTGAGTTGTGTACACCTACACATGCAATACCTACTTCTTTAGCTTTTTTAATTGCAATTTGCATAGCTTTGTAGGATACAGCTTGTCCGAATCCGCTGTTACCGTTGATTAATGCAATTGCTGGAGTTTCTTTTTCAATAGTGATATTATCTTCTAAATTGATTGTTCCTGCTTTAATACTAATTAGGTATTGTGGGAATCTGCCGAGTCCATGGGATGTAAATCCTTTTAAATCCGCATCAATGGTAGCTTCTGCTACTAATTCCTGATCTTCTTCACTAGCTCCTAATTTTTTCAATATTTCCTTTACAAGAGCTATTTCGTTATCTTTCATTATATTCATTCTATCACACCCTATTAGTTAATTAAATCAGTATTCAATTTCAGAGCCTTCAAAAGCTTTTACAGTAATTTTTTCATCAGCAGTTACGCTACCAATGATTTGGCAGTTACAGTATTCTTTTAAAGTGCCCATAATTTTATCCGCTTCTTCTTCATCACAGATAACAACAAAACCGACACCCATGTTGAAAACTCTGTACATTTCCTTGATGTCGACATTTTGTTCATAAATAAGTTTAAATATTTCTGGAACTTCCGGAAGGTCATTGATGTCATAACCGACACCTTTCTTCAGGCGTCTGAGGTTAGTGAAACCTCCTCCGGTAATGTGTGCAAGTCCATTGATATTATATTCTTTTTCAAATAGTGCAACAATAGGTTTAACATATAGTTCAGTTGGTCTGATTAATTCCTCTCCGATTGTGGTTTCACCATTCGGCATCTTATCATCAACAGAGTATCCTGCATCATCAAACAATGCTTTTCTGGCTAAACTATATCCGTTGGAGTGAATACCATTACTTTCAATACCGATTAAAACGTTTCCAGGTTCAATGTTTTCCCCAGTGATAATTTTATCGATATCCACAAATCCGATACCTGTTCCTGCAAGGTCAAAGTCCTTAATGATTCCCGGAAGGGATGCGGTTTCACCACCAATGATTGCTATTTTTGATTCGTTAGCTCCTTTAACGAGACCTTCTGCAATTTCACTTGCTCTTTCAGGGTCTGGTTTTTCAACGGCAAGATAATCAACTAAAGCTATTGGTTCTGCTCCAACGCATAAGATGTCATTAACGACCATTGCAATACAGTCAATACCGACAGTATCGTATTTGTTCATCATTTCAGCAATTAAAATTTTACTTCCCACACCGTCAGTACTCATTGCGATAGCTTTGTCACCTAATTTTACTAAAGCTGCATAATGACCACTGTCAGTAATAATATCTCTACATTCTAATGTTGATTTAAGTTTGTCTGCTAATTTTGAAACGGTAACAGCTTCTAAATCAATATCAACACCAGATTCTGAATAAGTAACCATATTTACACCTATTTAAAAATAAAAATTAAATGTTGTAATATTTTACAACATTCTCCATAATTATACTATGTTTTAATTAGTATTTAATTATTAATGTATTCTGACACAATCTAAATTAATTGGAGTTTTTGTCTCAATTTTATAACTTCTGTGAATTGAGGATGCAAGGTCAACAGTCTTGTATGGGTCTCCATGGCATGTAATGACTTTTTCCGGTCTTGGATTGAGTCTTTTCACATATTCCATTAATTGTCTTCTGTTGGAGTGACCACTGAAACCATTGATGGTTTTCACTTCCATTTTCACATGGAACTCTCTTGTTCTTCCATCTTCATCTTCAAGTGGGATTTCTTTCCAGCCTTTTTGGACTCTTCTTCCCATGGAACCTTCTGATTGGTATCCTACAAAGATTAAGGTATTTCTTTCATCTTCGCATAACCATTTGAAGTATTCAACAGAGTTTCCTCCGGTTAACATACCGGAAGTTGATAAGATAATTGCCGGTTGTCTGCTTTCAACAATTTCTTTTCTTTGATCGTAATTTTGAACTTTTTCAAACATTTCAGAAACAAATGGGTTTCTTCCCATATGGAAAATTTGATCCCTTAAATCCTTACTCAAGTACTCAGGTCTTGCAGTATGGATTGCGGTTGCTTCCCAAATCATACCGTCAATGTATATTGGAACTTCCTCAATCAATCCATGTCTCATGTATTCTTCAAGCACGACCATAAGCTCTTGTGCCCTTCCTACTGCAAATACTGGAACTAACACTTTTCCTCCACGTTTAAGTGTTCTGTAGATGGTTTTCATCATTTCTTTTTCAGCATTGTTCCTTGAAGGTTGGACATCTTCCCTTCCACCGTATGTACTTTCCATAATCACTGTTTCCGCACGAGGGAAACGGATTGTTGCAGGCTCTAATAATCTGGATGGTTCATATTTGAAGTCTCCGGTATATACTAAATTGTGAGCTCCGTCTCCAATGTGCATATGGGAGATTGCTGAACCTAGAATGTGTCCTGCATTATGCAAAGTCAATCTTATGTCCGGTGAAATGTCGGTAACTTCACCATAATCCAATGTGATTGTATTTTTAATAGCCTGTTTCACATGTTTGGAAGTGAACGGTAAAGGATTGCCTTCCCTGTGAGCGATGTCTAAGTGGTCAAATTGTAAAAGTGTGGTTAAATCTCTTGTCGGGGTTGTACAGTAAACAGGTCCATCATATCCATAATGGAAAAGGTATGGTACAAATCCGCAATGATCTAAGTGAGCGTGAGATATGATAACGGCATCTAATTCTTCAATTGAAAACTCCGGTGCGTTCAAGTAAGGGAATGCGTTTTTATTGTCAGATGCTGCAACGTTTACACCACAGTCTAACAATACACGACTGTTAGGAGTTTGTAAAAGCATGGATGAACGTCCTACTTCTTTAAATCCTCCCATTGAAGTAACTCTGGCCCAATCATTAGGGTATTTACTTCCTTGGTGAATTTGACGTCCTAAACGTTGTAACAATTTTTTCCTGTCTTTGCTGCTATTCTTTTGAATAGTCCTGATTTTCCCGATAATGTCTGAACTAATTGGCGGGGTTCTCAATATTTTCGGTGCCCATCCGGTATTTTTAACAATGTTTCTTGAAGTCACTCCATATTTTCCGATTACGAGCCCTGGCTTTTTGGCGGTAATAACCACTTCGCAGGTTACAGTGTCAAAGTAAATGTCTGTAATTTCAGCACCGTCTGGAACGATTTCATGAATTTTATTGATTGTTGGTTCCGGTTCAAGTAAGGCACTTTTATCAGATCTGATGATAATTCTTTTTCTAAGTTCTTTTGCAAGTGATCTGATTAGATCTCCGTTTTCTGTTATAATTTCTGGATTTTTAGTATAAACTACCACTTCTGGTCCTTCAAATTCCACTTTTGAAACTTGAATTTCGTTCGGCAGTTTTTGCAAAATCTCTTTTTTAATATCCTCTAAAATATCTGAAGTCATATAATCCCTTCAAAAAAAGTTAGTGTAGTATAATAGTTTATGAAAAGCCTTAAGCTATAATTAGTTAATTTTCATAAACTATGTACACCTATTTATATAAAAAAATAGTTAGTTATGAAAAATTAGTTTTGCTTATAAATTATCCAAAATCTCTTTAATTTTTTCATTATCTAACATTTCAAAGCCGTTTGCATCCACTTTAGCAACCAAATATCCGTTCCCGGAGTATGTGTCACGTTCAGCAGCAGCTCTGATAGCTCTTATGGCTATTTCTATTCCTTCGTCAGTTGTCAAGTCATCTCTGAATCTGTCTTCAAGAACACCGTATGCAACGATAGAACCTGATCCAGTTGAGATATAAGTGTCTTCAATCATACCGCCTGCAGGGTCTAAGGAGTAAAGAGATGGTTTGTCTCCGTCCATTCCTCCAAGTAATGTTTGCACATACATTGGGCCTGAACGTAAGATGTTTGCAGTTAATGAAGCTGCAGCTTTAACACTTATTGCATCATTGTTTCTCATTTGGTATAATGATACTTCTGCTTCAATAACTTTCATTAAGCTTTGTGCATCTCCAACGGAACCTGCAATGGTTGTAACAATGTGATCGTCAATTTTAAATATTTTTTCTGCTACTTTGTGAGCTACAAGGTTTCCCATACTAGCCCTTCTTTCGCTTGCAAATACAACTCCGTCTTTACAAGTAATTCCAACGGTTGTTGTACCTTCTAGTATTTTATCATCCATTTAAATACACCTCATATAAGTATTTAAAATATCTAATTTCAACTACTCATAGGTTAATATAACAAAATAAATTAATGTTTTTCTATTAATTTTATTTAAAATCAGAATCAATAATTAGTATAAACTAACAATATTAATATTAGCTATTTGCATATATAAACTTTTCTTTCAAAAGGTGAGAAAATGAAATATAAAAAGATTGGTGATATCCTGATTTTGGATAACAGTTATTCTAAAAATGATTTTGAGGAGTTATCCAAAAAGCACAATGTAAAAACAATAATGAAAATCGACCATATTCAGGGAACCAAAAGGGAACCGATCTATAAGATTCTTTATGGCAGTGAAACAGAAACAATCAACAAGGAGAATGGATGTCTGTTTAAATTGGACTTGGCAAAGGTCATGTGGTCTAAAGGCAATAATAATGAAAGGTTAAGGATTGCAAAATTAGTTGAAGATGATGAAACCGTTTTGGACATGTTTGCAGGAATAGGATACTTTTCCATTCCAATAGGCGTTCATTCAAATGCAAAAGAGGTCATCTCCATTGAAATCAATCCCAATTCCTACGAGTTCTTATGTGAAAACATCAAATTGAATAAGCTGAATAATGTAACACCAATCCTGGGCGATTGCATGGTTGAAACTCCAAAGTTCAAGGCGGACCGTATTGTGATGGGATATGTGAAAACAACACACCATTATCTGAAGGTGGCAATCGATAGCCTGAACAAGGGCGGAATATTGCACTATCATGAGACCGTTCCTGAAAAATTGATGAAAACAAGGCCGATAGAAAGGATAATATCTCAAGCGGGAAATAGGGATGTTGAGTTAATAAAAATAAATAAAATAAAAAAATATGCTCCGGGTGTAGAGCATGTTGTCATTGATGCTAGGATAGATTAGCTATTTTTTCCAGAATGTAATCATTTAACCACTCTTTGTTTATGAATTTTTCATAAACGCATAGTCTTTCGATTAATTCAAATCCTGCATCTTCAGTAAGCTTTTCAAGTTCATCAATACCTGGCCATGGTGAAGTTATGTTTACAAAGTCAGGACTGACTGGTGAAACGCCACCCCAATCATCAGCGCCGCAAAGTAAAAATATCTGTGCGGTATCATTGTTTAGATTAGGTGGGACTTGTATACTAACGTCAGTATCCTTAAAGACTAATGTTCCGGCTATAACTGTTCTTATCATATCCAAAAAGCTAGGTTCTGCCCAATCTTCCATTTCAATTCCAGGTATTGGGGTGAAATTTTGTATGATTACTTCCTGAATGTGTCCATAGGTATCATAAAGTTCCCTAATGGCAAGTAATGATTCAGCTATTTCCTCTTTTGTTTCTCCAATTCCAATTAAAATTCCTGTTGTATAAGGTATTTTAAGTTTACCTGCATTTGAAATTGTTTCCAATCTCACTTCAGGATTCTTTCCGGGACTTTTATTATGAGCAGGCAATTCCATTAATCTGCTGGATGAATTTTCAAGCATCAAACCCATTGATGCGTTGACCTCTTTTAATCTTTTCAGGTCATCAAAAGAATAGTTGCCCCCATTTGTGTGAGGCAATAGCTTTGTTTCATCCAGTGTCATCTGGCAAATGTCAACAACATAGTCGGTCATGCCGTCATATCCATATTCAGATAATTTCAGACGAACTATTTCCTCTTCATCTGCATCTTCACCAAAAGCAAACATTGCCTCTTTACAGCCATATTGTTCAGCTTCTTTTAGACTTTCAAGAATTTCTGCCTTGCTTTTAAGAATGATTGCTTCGGGGTCATCCGGATTTTTTTTAAAATTACAGTATCCGCAGTCATTTCTGCAGATTTCAGTCAATGGTATGAATACATTTTTAGAATAAGTAATGAGATGATTCTCCCTGTATTTTGCTGTTTCTGACATATACTTAATAATATCTTTATCAGTTGCAGTTAATATCTGGAGAATATCTTCTTTTGTTAAATTTGATGGCATGTTTAACCTTCATGTTCTGAAACAGTAACTTCTACATAAAGTGGAGGAATTTCATTTTTGTCTTCCCATATAGCTATGACCACATCGAATTTTGGAAGTTCGAATACTTTGTATCCCACTACGAGGCCCATTAATTCAAGTTCTTCTTTCATTCTGATAAAACCATGTTCATCAATGGCTCCAGTATCCGCTTCACTTTCTTGGATATGTTTATCTCCTGATTTTAGGATTTCTCCTATTTTCCCTGAACTTGCATCCAATTCGGTTCCGCCAAGGATTTCTCCGATTTCATTAAGTTTGGATTCAAATTCATCAAGGGGAATGATGGTTCTTGATCTTCCTCTAACAATTAAAATTTTATCATTGTCAATTGCAGGTCTGGACCCTTTGAATGATTCAAAGAAACCCATTACTTCTCCGGCAATTTCATATTTTTTTTGCATTTAATCAAGTCCTAATTCGCCTTTTAGTTCGCCTAAAGTTGTTACTTTTTCAGCAAATGCATTGTGTCTGTGAATACTTTCGTGGTTTTCTTGACGTGCTGTTATTAAAGTATCATCAGGGAAATCAGCATATTTAGTGGCCATTTTTTCCATCATGTTTCTAACACAGTCTTCAACAAAAACAGGTTTTCTGTGAGCATTCATAACAGTCGCATTTTCATCTGGTCTTTTAAGTAACTCGCAAACAGGGGAACTCATTGAACTTTCAATAATTTCAATAATATCTTCTGCTTTTACGGTTTTATCTTCTGGAACTTCAATTAATAATGTTCCAACTCCTCTTTGGTTATGAGAAGCAAAAGTAACAGTGTCTAAAACTTTTTGAGTTGTTTCTTCGTCTAAAAATTCTAATAATTTGTTTTTATCAGATTCTTTTACGGATTCTTGCGCACATGGACAAACAGTCATTCCAATAAGTTCAGCACCAATGCTTTTTCTGATTTCAACGTGCCCTTCTTCATCTCTAAATCCAATGGCTTTTGCTTTTAGTTTTGCCATTTCTTGAGTTTTATTTTTAGTCACTGGTGACTCTTTCATGAACATGAAGTCGGTTGTCATGGATATTTCAACACGTCTTGCATATTCGTGTTTTGTCATCATTTTGTCAACAATCTTTGCACATAATGATTCAATGTCTACTGTAGAATCTTTAGCAACAGTTTCGAGAACTTCGCTAATTGCTTCCGGGTTTCTAGACATGTGAACACCTTTTTGATCATTTGGTAAGTCTACAAATGCATCAAAAGTAGGTAATAAAATTATTGGTCTTTTATTTGTTCTTTCTAATTGTAATAATTTTTTGACTCCAGTTACACCTACTCTGGTTAGTTTAATAGGTATGCTTGGAGTGTCGTCTTGAGTATCGGGTAAGCAAACTGCCAATTTCATAACCTCTATTATTAGTTAAATATTTATATTTATTGTTTCTCTTTATTTATATACTTAAATGTAAATTTTATTCATTTCGCAATATTATTATTACTTTGGAAATTATTTTTTCCCCAATCTTTAAAAAAACAGTTTTAAGCAATTAAAAAATTTTTTATTTGAATATTTCAGAATAAATAGAAAAAAGTAGTTGGTTATGGACTACTTTTTAAAAATAAATTTATAATATGTTTGAAGATCCCATATCTTCTTTGATAACGTCTAAAACGGTTTGAGTGTAAGTTCTTTCTATAATTGGATCTTTTAATAGCTCTTTGATGAATGCATTTAACTCGTTTGTGTTTCTGAATTTTGCAATTAAAAATGCATCGTATTCACCGGTTACGTCATAGATTCCAACTACATTCTTGTTGAAGAAAGTTTTTTCTTCCCAGTTTTTGAGTTTTCCACCTTTAACTCTTACACCAATGATTGTTGTTAAGACAAAACCTAATTTTTCATGGTCAATTACTGGTGAGAATTTTTTGATTACTCCGGATTTCACCATTTTGTCTATACGATTGTGAACTGTACCTACGGAAACATCTAAACTGCGTGAAATTTGCCTATAGGAGGTTCTAACGTCCTCATTAATAATTTTAAGGATGTTAATATCAGTTTTATCTAACTTTATAATATTATCTTTAGTTTTTACCATAAATATCTCCCTTTTACATTTTAATTAAAATGTTTAATTTGTATTATTATAGTATTTCATAATATTTAAAAGTTTATGTAATATTTTTATTATTTTTGATAATTTATTAGAAAATTTAACAATTGTAATCTTTTTATAATTGATTTTTTACAATTTTTTTCATATATTTGTTTTTAGCTATGTAAGGGTATATTTTGATAATATTTATGACATTTTTTTAAATCATTGATATAAAATATTCATTAGTTATGGTTTGGCTGTTAATTTTAAAAGAATGTTTTTAATGTCTTCAATTGATGCATCAGTTTTTATTCCTAATGGGTTGTAGTGGGTTTTGATTGCAATGAATCCCTCTTCTTTCATCTGTTCTATAATTGAATCGAATTTTGGGGCGCTGATTTTTAGGGATTTGCATATTGTATGGATATCAAAGAATGTCACAGGGGCCTCTGCCTCTAATAGACATTTGTTCAGTAATTTTAAGGCTTCCTTTTCGCTATTTATTTTTTTGTAATTTGTTTCATCAATCATTTTCTGAATAAATTCCTTATTCTGAATGTCTCCCAACCATAAAGGTCCTGCATGAACTAATTTTTCACCGCAGACCGGGCAGGTTTCTTCAATCGGACTTGCAAGGCCATTGCTGGTTTGCCTGTGCAAACAATTTTTACAATGACTGATGTAACCGATATTTTTCAAAGATTCATCTGTCCTTTTTGAACCTTTTTTAATTTCCAGGTATAATCTCATATAATGTTCAGTGCTGTGTGACATTTTCACTTCAATGCACTTTGCATACTTTGAAAGAGTAAGTGCAACAAAACCCGCCAGTATTCTTATTCCATTTTCATGACAATATTCACTTTTATATGGTTTTGCATTATATTTGCGAATGCATGGCTCCTTGTAGGTTCCGCATAATGCTGAAGTGTCTGTTGCGGTCACGCATAAAAGTGAGTTTCTGCGTGCGCAGTATCCTGCGGAATCAAGAAATGGGGAAGGTGTTCCGAACGGGTCGATGTCAATCACGTCAAATTCCCCACGTTTCATTCTTAAAAACATGCTTGCATCATGCTGATAAACTTCAATGTCATCCAGGTTATTCAGTTTGATGTTGTGTTCTTCGTAATGGTTGGCAACTTCGCTTATATCGTTTATTGAAACTTCTCCAACGCCATCAATCTCATTTTTATAACGAATACCACGTATGCCGCTACCTCCAAATAAATCGCAAATATTAATTTCTCTATCCTGTTCCTTTTGAAATACCTGTATTGCGAGTATGGATAAATCCCTATTCAATTCCATGTGGGGGTTGTAAAATACCGGTGCGTCAGATGAAACTTTATCAAATTCAGGGAATTCAATTTTTGTCAATCCTTCTTCAATAGTTCTTGTTTTATATTCGTCCATTAATTCTCACTCTTTGCTAGTTTTTCTAATAAGTAATGTTTTAAATATTATTAGATTTAAATATTAGTATAGAAAATTTATTATATTGGTGATGATTGTGTCAAATATTAAAGTTCCTATTGCAAAACCAATTATCGGAGAAGAAGAAATTGAGAATGTGGTTGAAGTTTTAAGGTCAGGAATGATTGCTCAAGGTCCAAAAGTCGAAAAATTTGAGCAAGAATTTGCTGAATGGGTTGGAGCAAAATATGGAATTGCTGTTAATTCTGGAACTGCTGCATTGCATGTTGCATTACTTTCCTGTGGTATCGGTGAAGGTGATGAGGTAATCACAACTCCGTTTACTTTCATTGCAAGTGGGAATTCAATTTTATACACTGGTGCTAAACCAGTTTTTGCAGATATTGATTTAAAAACTTATACAATTGATCCTGATTCAATTGAGGATTTAATTACTGAAAACACTAAAGCTATTTTGCCTGTCCAACTATATGGTCAATCAGCGGATATGGATAAAATAAACGCAATTGCTGAAAAGCATGGTTTAATTGTTATTGAAGATGCAGCACAAGCTCATGGAGCATCATTTAACGGAAGAAATGTTGGAAGTATGGGGGACATGTCCTGTTTCAGTTTCTACCCTACCAAAAACATGACCACTTCTGAAGGTGGAATAATCACTACCGACGATGAGGATTTGGCTGAAAATGCAAAAATATTCAGGGCACATGGTGCTAGTGTAAGATATCATCATGATGAAGTAGGATATAACTTTAGAATGACTGATATTTCAGCAGCAATAGGTCTTGCTCAATTGGATAAAATTGATGAATTTAATGACAAAAGAATTGCTAATGCAGCTTATTTAAATGAAGGTTTAAAAGATGTTGACGGCGTGGTCACTCCTTATTGTGCACCTGGTTCAAAACATGTATATCACCAGTACACAATCCGTGTTGAAAAAGGTGACAGGGATGATTGGGTTGATATAATTAATGAATGTGGTGTTGGAACTGGTATACATTATCCAATTCCTTTATACAATCAGCCAATTTATAAAGCATTAGGAATTGAAGGAAATTGTCCGAATGCAGAACTTGCAGCTGACAATGTAATTTCCCTTCCGGTACATCCTTCTTTAACAAAAGAGGATTTAGATTTAGTAATTGAAGCTGTTAAAAAAGCTTCATCAGAGTTAGATTAATTTCTAACCTTTCTTTTTTTATTTATTTCAACATTTTGTTTACTGTTTCGACTTTAGCATCTAATGTTCTATTTTCCAAGTCTCTTCTGTCGTCAACTTTTATAATGGTGTATACTCTACCTATTCCAATTTCAAATATGGCTTCCTGAGCATTAGCTATCGCTTCATATAATTCAGTTAAATTTTTCGCTTCGATTTGTGTTCCCATTCCGGTTAACTGGTAGTTTAATCCGGAATCCTTAATGGATTGAACCGCAGCGGTTACATAATCTTTACATTCAGTTGTTTCAGTTCCGACAGGCAATATTGCAAAATCACAAGTTATCATTTTTTCACCTAGTAAAATTATTTATTTAACTTTCTATAAATCAATTTAGTAATGGTTAAGTTAGACAAAGATGAATTCAATGAAATGATTTTTACAAGAATCAACAATTTGATTTCTGATTATGAATTGATTAAAGATGGTGAATTAATAGCCGTGGCATTATCCGGTGGAAAGGATAGTGTGCTTATGCTTCATGCATTGAAAAATTATCAGCAATTTTTGGATTTTGATTTAGTGGCAATCAGTGTTGATGAAGGTATTGAAGGTTATAGGCAGCACGGTATTGATTCAGCTATTAGTAATGCTCAGGAGTTAGGAGTGGATCTTGTTCAAAAGTCTTTTAAGGATGAGGAAGGCTTTGCATTGGATGACATTTATCAAGGATTTAAGAGTGCATGCATCCCATGTGGTGTTTTTAGAAGAAATATTTTAAATAAAACAGCATATGAGCTTGGAGCCGTTAAAATTGCAACCGGCCATAATTTGGACGATGAAATTCAATCTTTTTTAATGAGTTTTGCAAGGGGAGACACAATCAAGTTTTCAAAATTCGGTCCTGAACTTGATGTGATTCATCCAAAACTGGTTCCAAGGATTAAGCCATTATGGAACACTCCTGAAAAGGAAGTTGGCATGTGGGCTGTTTTAAATAACATTGATATTCATCTTGATGAATGCCCTTATTCTCATTTATCACTAAGGGCTAAAATAAAAGAATTCCTAAATGTTAGTGAAGATCAATATCCTGGTGTAAAAACAAATGTAATGGAATCTTTTAATAAAATATTGACATTTGAAAATGAGATATCCACAAGCCTAAATGAATGTGAAGTTTGCGGTGAGCCAACTTCATCAAATATATGTAAGGCTTGTGAGTTAAAGGAGTTAATTTCTGAGAATTGCGAAGGCCATATACGCGATGAATAATATAACCAGTATGGCTCCTTCTCTTTTATCATATTTATCTTGTGTCTTACCGAATATGAAGCATAATATGGTTACTGCAATCATAAATATTACATCGATAAGCATGCTTGAGTCAAGAGGTATTGCACTTATTGCGCTACTTGCACCCAATACAAACAATATGTTAAAGATGTTTGAACCGATTACATTACCTATAACCAACTGATTTTCTCCTTTCTTCAAAGCGGTAATTGAAGTTACAAGTTCAGGTAAAGATGTACCTATTGCTACAATGGTTAAACCTACTAATGTTTCACTCATTCCGAGGGCCATTGCTATAGTTGAAGCACTATCAACTACTAAATCTCCTCCTATTATGATTCCTGCAAGACCAACAATCATGAAAACTATACTTTTTGGAAGGGTTAACTTTGGCTTTTCAACTTCATTCGCTTCATTTGACTTTCTTGCGTCATGAACTAAGTATATGATGTAAGCTATTAAAATTAAAAGTAAGATTATACCTTCAATGTTTGTAATGTCCCATCCAACTATGATAAATATTGCAAATAATATTGTGATTCCTACAAGGAAAGGCAAATCCTTATCCAATACCTTTTTTTCCATAAGCAATTCGCTAAGTAATGCAGCAATACCTATAACCATTAAAATATTAAACAAATTACTTCCGATAACGTTACTCACAGCCATTGCATTAATTCCAGTCAGTGATGAAGTAATGGAAACTGCAGCTTCGGGAGCACTTGTTCCAAATGCAACGATGGTCAAACCAACAATAATTGTAGGTATTCTTAAAATAGAAGCAATACTGCTTGCTCCATCAACAAAAAAGTCTGAACCTTTAATTAGGAATACAAATCCGACAATCAACAATACAACTTGGAGAATAATTCCCGCATCCATTTTTATTCCTCTTCAATTTCTTCTTGAGGCCCCAAATCGGTTACAAGAACTTTATCAATTTGGTGCCCATCAATATCAACGATTTCAAAGACAAATCTTTCGCATTCATATTTGTCTTCTTCATTAGGTATTGTTCCGCTCAAGCTTAAAATGAAACCTGCAAGGGTTGTGTATCCGTCTTCCTCTTCATCAGGCAATGAATCTTTGAATTCGAATAATTCCTTAAATCTGTCAATTGGATATCTTCCATCAATTAACCAGGTGCCATCCTCTCTTTCGACAGCTTGAGGTTCATCTTCCTCATCAATTCCCGGAATGTCTCCAACAATACCTTCAAGCAGGTCGTTTAAGGTGATTAAACCTTCAACACTTCCGAACTCATCGACAACAAGTGACATATGAACATATCCTTGGTTTTCTTTGAATTCTTTCAATAATTCTAATGTCTCTAGGTGTTCGGAAACAACCAATGGTTCTTTTACAATTTTGTGAACGTCAAATTCTTCATCTGAAAACATTACAGAAAGAATGTCTTTTGCCTGTACAACACCAATAAAGTCATCCAGTTCTCCACTTGCAATTGGGAAAATTGATCTTTTACTTTCGATAATTTTGACTTTATTCACATCTCTGTCGTCTTCAAGGTCAATCCAGATGATTTCATTACGAGGGGTCATTATGCTTTCGACCTTTTGGTCATCAAGTTTGAAAACCCTTTTAATGATGTCTTCTTCCTCTTGTTCGATGGTTCCATCCTCTCTTCCTTCCTTAATCATCAATTCAATTTCTTCTTCAGTGACGATATCGTCATTTTTGTTTTCAATTCTCATTAACCATAAAAGGAAACTGCTTGATTTTGCAAGAATGAAACTAACAGGTTTGGAAATTTTTGAAAGGACCACCATGCTTTTAGCGACTTTTAGGGAAACTCTTTCAGGGTCGTTTAAAGCGATAACTTTTGGAACAATTTCTCCAACGACTAAAGTTAGATAAGTAGTGACAATAACAACAATGGCTACACTGATTGGTTCGCTGTATGGGATGAATGAAATGTATTTGGAGAGAGGTTCTGCTAAGGTTACTCCACCAAATGCCCCAGTCAAAACACCAATAAGTGAAATTCCAATTTGAACTGTTGATAAAAATTCGTTCGGGTCTTCTAACAAGTCAAATACAATTTGAGCATTTTTATTTCCATCTTCTAAATATTTCTGCATTTTTGCTTTTCTAATGGATACGACGGCAAGCTCTGCCATTGACAGGTACCCAGTAAGTATTATTAAAATTAATATTATAATTATTTCTAATGTCGTTCCAATCATTTTTAACAAACCGTTAAAACTATTATAATTCACTGGCTCGTTTGAATCCAGTGTTTCCATATATTTTATCTTGCATTTCCTGAACTGCAAGAGATGCTTCTTCTCTTGTAGCTACTTTTTGAAAAATCCTTCTGGATTTGACTTTTAATGTTTTACCGCAAACACATTTGCGTGTAGCTACTCCTTCTTTTGCATATAATGCGCGTCCGCAATCACAGCGAAATATAAAATACATGATAATTTTTCCATTTAAAATTAATTGTAATTATATTATCTATTAATATTATATATAAAAATTTTTATTACATGCCAAATATTTTCATGAATAATGGTATGAAAACTTGGGAAGGCAAGATTACCAAAGTCGCAATGCTGACTCCTATGTTTGTTCCAATAACTACCAGCAATATCCTAAATATGTTGTTTTCCCAAAGATCCCTTAAACTTTCGATATGGGCTAAGTTTTTAATGTCACTTTGCCTTACTTTTCTATACTTGGCTTCTGTCAATCCTGAAAACCATCCTGCAGCAAGTAGGGGGTGAATGATAGTTAATGGTGCAACCAATCCTCCGACAATTGCAGATTGGATTTTTGATCCTGAAAGGATTGAGCCGATAAATCCCATTATCATACTTATAATAATAAAATCATAAATGTTCCAGGCTATGTTTATCCCATTAAAATATGCCAGAAAAAATATCACAACAAACAAAATAGGTATCATTGCTAGAATTATCTTTAGCCATGGAATTCCTTTCTTCTCATTAATCTTTTCCAAATCGCTCAAGTTGGGTAATGTTTCTGGATTATCAAGGTATCTTTCGATTCCCGGTCTGTGTCCGGCACCTACAACGGCTATGACTTTATCCTGTGGAATTTGCATTATTCTTCCTGCAAGATAAGCATCTCTTTCATGCACTAGGACTTCATAAACGCTTGGAGCCTCATCCTTGAACATTTCCATTAAATCATCAAGGTTTTCCGGATTTTTCAACTCTTCAATATCGATTTCATCCTCTTCATCATCAAATCCTAAAATGGATGCTAATAATCCGTATGCAAATTTGGCCTTTTCCATAAAGCCCATTTTATTCAATGCCCTTTGTAATGTGGTATTGATTTCACGGTCAATAAGTGCTATTGGAATCTGTAAATCTTCACTTGCTTCAATTGCACCTATCATTTCTGAACCTGGTGCAACATCAACGTCAGCTCCAATTTTTGATTGGAAGTAACCTAAAAGAGTACTTGTTAAGAATAATCCTACTTTATTTTCTTTAATTATGCGAGTAACTGATATTGCTTCATCCTCTTCAATACCCATCATCTGTTTTTTTAATTTAGTGTACCTACCTCTGTCAAGTTCGATAGCTACTACGTCAGGGTGTTGTTCGTAAATTGCATCTTTTACTTCATTAACACTTTCTTCAGATACATGAGCAGTACCAATTATTGTTAAACATTCTCTTTTCATTAAAAAAACACTTCTTTATTAATTAATGCTATCTAATATTATTGAATAAAAATATATAAACTTAATCTTTTATAAGTTTGATTTCATGATTTTCATATATTGCGACATTTTTGCTGATATTTTTTTGGCAGCAAAGTTCGACATCATTTTCATAGCCAAGATTATATAAAATGTTTGCAGACTTTGAATTTTTAAATGCTTCTTTTAGAGATTCATAATCTCTGCTGGCCAGAACTGCGGATTCTGCATACTCGCTGACTTCACATTTCTTTAAGATACTCTTGATTTCGTGTATTATTTCACCAGCTGCCAAAAAGTCTTCAATTGCAAAATCTCCATTGACTCCGCCCATCACTAGCTCGATATGTGTTTCTGCAAGTTCGCAGCTTTTCTTTGCAACGGCTTTCGCATTAATCATGGATCCAATCAATGCCCTGCATTGAATTTTTTCAAGCGCTCGGGTTCCATTAGTTGTTGTTAAAATAAGCAGTTTTTCATCAGTTTCATAATCTTTCATTATTGTTGGTGAGTTGCCTAAATCAAATCCTTCAATCTTTTTGCCATTCCTCTCACCTGCAACTATTCCACCAACTTCTTTTTTTAGTTTAAAAGCATCTTCGGGGCTGAAACATGGAATGATTTTTTCAAATTGATTCAAGGCGAGGGTTATGGTGGTACTTGCTCGCAATGCATCAATCATTATTGCGATGTCTGAGCTTTCACTATCCTCAAAACTTAATGTTACTTTCATGAACTAATTTATATTAAATGTTACTATATAATATTATTATGAAAATTATCACAACACCTATGTGTGAAGAAATTGTCAAATTGGCAGGCATCAAAGATTATGTAGTGAATAAATTTCCTGATGAAGAGGATGGGGATTTGGCAATTCTGTTGTCTGAAAGTAAAGTTGAGATGGATAGTTTGGCCATTAAGATAAACACTCCTTCTCAAGTATTTGAAAGCATTAAAAAGGTATCCGTAATTGCCCAAAATGAGTTGTCTGATGAGGATGTAAGAGCATTTTTCGATGATTTTGAAATGTGTAAAAAATATCTCAATTCGAATTTTAAAAGAGATATTGACGTTAAGGTTTATTCCAATTTTTTAAGGGATATAGTGTTGGATATGGGATTTAATATAGTTTCAGATGATTTTGATTATGTAATCTATCCCGATTATCTTAAAAATGAGGTTGTTGAAACCGTAAACCTTGTTGAAATTCCCTCCCATAATGAAATTTCCAAAAATCCTTTTGAAAAAATTGAGATAAGATATTCCCTTTTAGAAAATTTAATATAATAATATAATTAAAAACTATTAATATTATATAATTGCATTTTTGAGAGTTGTTAAGATGTATGAAACATTAACATTTACTGGTGGAGTTCACAAAAGTGAAGAAATTAGAGAATTAATTGAAGATTTAGGCGGGTTTATACTTCAAGATAGCGTTCAACAGATGGAATTAATCTTGAATATGGCTGTTCCTTTAGAGGATGTTGATAAAATTAAAGAAATGGCCAGTGAACTTTTAGCAAAAATTTCTGTTGCTCCTATGGCGGGTTCTGAAATAGCTATTGTTTCACCAACCCTTGCGAGACATCACTTACCTCATGCTGCATGTGACATTTCCGAATATTTGCGTGAGTTTGGTGCTAAAGATAATATGTTGGGTCTTGCCAGGGGAGATGGTAAAGGTACTTCAGGAATTACTGAAGAAGAAAAAAGGTTAATTGAAGAACATGATATTGCAATTTTTGCATTGGGCAGTTTTGAAAACTGTATTAAAGAAAAAGCTTTTTTATATGATGATATTGACATTCCTGTAATTGTTACCGGAGCTCCGGATATTCCTGTTGAAGAGCTGCCTGGAGCTGACGCCTATGTTGGGGGCCTGGGTAGAATTCCAAGAAGATTAAGGAGAGGTCCTGATGTACGTGCATTAGATAAGTTGGTTGAAACTGTTGAAAGTATTTTAAATGAGAAAAAACGTGAAATGGCTCTCGATGCACCATTAGTTCCATCCATTGTTGTTAAAAATGCAATTGAAAATCAAGTTAAAGAGATTAAAGATGTTATTTCACCAACTCCCGTAACTTCCCAGTTAGATGGTGTGCGCGTAAAATTAAATTATGACAAATATGCTGATGTAATTGCCAATGTAGTTATTGATGGCAAAAAATTATCTGAAATTGCTGAAATAAAGAAATCATTTATGTATGATTATATTTTGGTAAAAATAAATAGTGAGAGTTCTCTTGTTGAGGATTCAAACTAATTTTCTTTTTTTTATCTTAATCTCATTCCAAAGAAATTAACCGCATCCACTAAATCATTGAATTGTTCCAACTCTCTTTCTATAACATTTTCGTCAGTCATGTCGATGCTCAGTTCTCCGTCAACGCTTAATGTATCTGGTCCACGACCAACAAGTCTTTCTGTTCCGTCTGCACTGAGTATTCTTTCAGCATCAAGCTGATGAACAAATGATCTTCCAGGAATTATCACTGCATCTTTTATTTCACTCAAATCAAGCTTTTCCAAGTCTTCCTTCGTAATCAAGCAAGCTATCTCCTTTTCACATGCAACAATATTGACATTGTCTCCGGTTTCTAGTTTGCTGAATATTTTTGAGATGAATGGTTCAGCTATTTTTGAAGTTATTATTGTAGCTTCGCCGGTAATCGGTTTAATGAACTGTAAAAATATTTCATTTTCATCTTTGGCAATTGCAAAAGGACCTCCGGTTTCGGGGTCACACAATGGTGTCCCGCTGACCCTGAATTTGTATTCATTGTTGATTTCGCGAACAAGTTCTGCAAATTCTTCAACAGGTTGTGATTCGATTCCTTTTAGTATGGGTTCATTTCCTAAAATCAATCCTTCGTTGAATGTGTTCCCAAATCTCATTAAAAGCATTCCTTTTGCACCCCATTCCTCTAGTGTGTTGCAGGTTTGTCTTAATACGTCCCCATCATTCACTCCAGGTATGATTACTGCAGCACCAACCAGTTTAATATTTTCACAGAATATTTTACATGCGTCTAATGCAGCTTGTGGATTCGGATCTTTCACCCATTCTTTTCTAAGCTTGGAATCAGTTGAAAAAACAGTAAAAGAAACTTCGTTAACTCCATTATTGATTAATCTTGTAGCTACTTCACTGTCGGTTATTCCTTTCCCGCATGTGTATCCCAAAATTGAAGGAAGTGAGAACTGATTTAAGTTTGCAGTTAATGTTTCTAAGTGAGGATAGCAGCTAATGTCTCCTCCTCCGCTGATGTAGGCTGAAATATTTCCTCTGCCCATATTCATCATTAATGCATTCTGAACTTCGCTCATTACTTCAAAAGGTGATTTGAACGCACCTTGAGTTTCGCTTATTCCTTTACTGCATCTTTCACAACCGATTTTGTTAGGGGGACAATGTGCACAGCCAAAACTTTTAACTTCTTTTACCTTTCTGAAGTAACAGTACTTGCAAAAACCGTTACAATCTTTGCCAGGTATTCCTCCAACATCCGCTACAACTTGCATAATTTATAATTTTTATTTTCATTTTATTTATAATAGAGTATATTTTTGATGACAAAAATTTTGTATTACTTTTAGTATTATTTATTACTCAAAAGATTATAAGTAATAATTTTTTATTTTAACTTAATTTGCATAATATAAGTCATTTAAGTTTATTTATTTTTTTAACATTTTTAAAATTAGTATTTTTAAAAAAAATTAATTTAAATATTGATTTTTTAGTTTAAAATGATTTTAATCAAAAATAAAAAGTATTACTTTTGGGGCTATTTATCTTAAAAATAAAATGTTTTATTATACTTTATAAACTTTTCTAAAATATTTCATAGGTAATCTTTATATTATATCTTTAATAAAATAAAATTTGTATACCATATGGCTGGCTATTGCAAAAACTTGCTTTGTAGCTAAATACTCAATTTGGTAAAAAATTTTACCATTGAGAGTGGTATATTAGTTAAACTCTATTTATTTAGGAGGGAAAAAATGGCAAAGTTTGATGATAAAATCGATTTATTCGATGATAGAGGCAACGAAATTGCATCTGACATACCAATCGAAGCTATCAGTCCGTTAAGAAACCCTGCAATTCAAAGCATCGTTAAAGGTGTAAAAAGAACTGTTGCAGTAAACTTAGAAGGACTTGAAAAATCCGTTAAAACAGCATCTGTTGGTGGAGACAAATCTAGAATCTTAGGTAGAGAATTAGATCTCGCTATTGTTGACAATGCAGAAGCAATTGCAGACAAAATGAAAGGAATTATTCAAATTTCCGAAGATGACGATACTAAAGTAGAACCAATTTCCGGAGGAAAAAGGTTATTAGTACAAGTACCAACTCAAAGAATTGATGTTGCTGCTGAATATTCCGTAGCTCCTTTAGCTACTGCAACCGCTTTAGTACAAGCTGTTATCGACATTTGTGATGTAGATATTTACGATGCAAACTTCGTAAAAGCTGCAGTATTAGGTAGATACCCACAATCTGTAGACTACAAAGGTTCTAACATTGCAACCATGTTAGACATTCCACAAAAACTCGAAGGTGCAGGTTATGCTTTAAGAGGTGTAAAAGCAAACGATTTCGCTGCTGCTACTTTGAAAAACACTTTCCAAGCTACTGCATTAGCATCTATCTTCGAACAAACTGCTATGTTTGAAATGGGAGACGCTATTGGTACTTATGAAAGATTACACTTATTAGGTTTAGCTTACCAAGGTTTAAACGCTGATAATTTAGTAATGGATTTAGTAAAAGACAACGCAACTGAAGGTACTGTTGGTAGTATTGTACAAGCAACTATTGCTCGTGCAGAAGCTGATGGAGTAATTGCTCCTGAAAAATCATTAACTGACTTTAACATCTACAACACTGATGACGCAGCTAAATGGAACGCATATGCTGCTGCTGGTGCTGTAGCTGCAACCATGGTTAACATCGGTGCTGCTCGTGCTGCTCAAGGTGTACCATCTACTTTATTATACTTCAATGATAACATTGAATTCGCTACTGGTTTACCAAGTATCGACTATGGTAGAGCAGAAGGTGTAGCTGTAGGATTCTCCTTCTTCAGTCACTCCATTTATGGTGGTGGAGGTCCTGGTCTCTTTAACGGTAACCACGTTGTAACAAGACACAGTAAAGGATTCTGTATCCCTTGTGTAGCTGCTGCTATGTCCTTAGATGCAGGAACACAACTCTTTTCACCAGAAGCTACTTCCGGTTTAATTAAAGAGGTATACAGTCAAATTGACGAATTCAGAGAACCTATTAATGCTGTTGCAATCGCAGCTGAAGAAATTAAAGGTGACATCTAATTAATTTGATAATATCTGATTTTTCAGAGGGTTTTAATTATGGATATTGAGATATTTCCTCACAGAGTTCTTGGAAGTGACACAACTGAAAAGTTGTTAAACGACTTAGAATCTATTGATGATGTTAAAAGAACTGTTATTCACGGTCCAAGATTCCCAAAAACAGAAGAAACTTTACCTCCCCAATATAGGGAACGTAGAGTTATCAATGTTAATGGTGAGGATGTAGTGTTACAGGTTAAAACTGGCAGAATCTTTGTTGAATTAACAATGGAATCAACTATTGATGAAATTGAAAAAGTCTGCAATGAAAATATTCCTTATGGTTTTGATATTAATCAAAGCAAAACAAATTATATTAGAAAAGAACAAACAGTTTCTGATAGAATTAAATATGGGAATGTGGATTTGCCAGATGAATTGATAGGAATGACAGATCAATATTCAAGTTTTGAAGACCATGTGAAAATTATTAGAAAGGATGACTCTGATTAATATGATAGGACGTTGTACTCACGTTGTGGATTGTAGAGAAGCAAGTGGTATGGGTAAAGGTGGAAGTCTTGCTCAAAGAGGGACTTTTGCTGAATGTGGTACTGACGTATGTGCAGTAGCAATGTCTCCTGGACGTAGACATATTACCAAACCAGTTTGTGAAATCACTTTTGGTTTACGTGAAGCTAATGTTTTAACAAGTACTATGGTTTTAAATGCTGGTGCAGGCGTTCCTCATGATGCTCCTGCTTCAGGTGGTACTTTATTTGGTCTAACCGATAAGGAAGTAGAACAAATGAAAAACTTTAAATTATTAGTTATTCACTTAGGCGGAGTTGCAAATCATATTATTTACAAAGCAAGATTAATTCTAAGGAATGTTAACAAACACTGCATTATTATATGCGAGTCACCAGTTGATTGTGAAGATTTTGCTAAAATTGGAGTAAAAACTTCTAAAGTCATGCCAACTGAAGACAATGTTAAAACTAAAGGAACTATCGATGATATTGTAACAGGAGTTATCCGTGGAGAAACAATCTCACAAGAAAAATTAGATGAAATTATTAGAAAAGTTAAATTAGCATTAGGAGATGCATAATTATGGCACAAATTTATCCAGGTACTTCTCAAGTTGCTCAAAATAGAAGAAACTTTACTGACCCTGAATATGAGTTAGAAAAGTTAAGAGAAATTTCTGATGAAGACGTAGTAAAAATATTAGGTCACAGAGCTCCAGGTGAAGACTACAAATCAGTTCACCCACCATTAGATGAAATGGATGAGCCTGACGACATTGTAAGAGAATTAGTAACCCCTATTGACGGTGCAAAAGCAGGGGACAGGATTAGATACATCCAATTCGTAGACTCCATGTACTTCGCTCCAGCTCAACCTTACTTAAGAGCTAGATCTTACTTATGCAGATGGAGAGGAATCGATACCGGTACATTATCCGGAAGACAAGTAATCGAAGCAAGAGAAAGAGATATCGAAAGATTATCCAAAATCTTATTAGAAACTGAATACTTCGATACTGCAAGAACCGGTATTAGAGGTGCAGGTGTACACGGTCACTCATTAAGATTAGATGAAAACGGTTTAATGTTTGATATGTTAAGAAGACAAGTATTCAACAAAGAAACCGGTAAAGTTGAAATGGTAAGAGACCAAATTGGTGTAGACTTAGACGAACCTGTAGTCTTAGGTGAACCATTAGACGAAGAAACATTAAAAGCAAAAACCACTATTTACAGAATAGATGGTGAAGCATACAAAGACGATGTAGAAGCTGTTGAAGTATTACACAATATTCACGTTTCCAGATCCTTTGGTGCATTTGATCCAAACGCAGGATGGTAATTAACATGGCTGATAAAAAATTCTTAGATGCAATGAAACAAAAATTCAGTGAAGAACCAACTGAAAAAACAACCCAATTCTATAACATGGGCGGTTGGACTCAATCTGAAAGAAAAACTGCATTTGTAAATGAAGGTAAAGAAATCGCTGAAAAAAGAGGAATCCCAATGTACAACCCAGACATTGGTACTCCTTTAGGTCAAAGAGCTTTAATGTCCTACAAATTATCCACTACTGACACTTACGTAGAAGGGGACGATTTACACTTTATTAACAACGCAGCTATCCAACAAGCTTGGGATGACATTAGAAGAACTGTAATTGTAGGTTTAAACACTGCACACAACGTTCTTGAAAAAAGGTTAGGTATTGAAGTAACTCCAGAAACAATCACTAACTACTTAGAAACTGTAAACCACGCTATGCCTGGTGCAGCAGTAGTTCAAGAACACATGGTAGAAACTGACCCATTAGTAGTACAAGATTCCTACGTAAAAGTTTTCACTGGTGACGACGAATTAGCAGATGAAATTGACTCTGCATTCGTATTAGACATCAACAAAGAGTTCCCAGAAGAACAAG
>CAMNJW010000002.1 GCA_946541845.1 uncultured Methanobrevibacter sp. | reverse complement strand
CATTTTAAAAAAAAGAAAGGTTATAATTCAATATAACCACATCTTTCTGAACAACTTCTATAATACTCTTTTAGGTGCAATCTCATTGATGTAGGTATCTTTAATGCCCAGATTGTTGTATAACTGTTCCCAGAACTATTCTGTCTGATTTTAGGCTTCTTAACTGCCAAATTGCCAAAGAATGTATTATTGTAAATCTGATCAACCTTTTGATTTACATAATCCTGACCAACAAGGACATCCAAATGCTCAAACTTCACTATTTCAAAATTATCACCAGCACTCATTAAAGATTCAACCTCTGCTTTGATTTTTTCAAAGCTCAAACCAACTTGCAACATGCTCGAAAGCTGTCTTAAAAAGTCGGGTGCAGTTCGTTCAATTTCCTGTGCCCGTTTTTCCTGCTGGACAATGACATATGTGAAAAGTCCAGGAATTACAAAAAATGGCAAAATCAATACTGAAATCGGCAAGTTTAAGGCCATTAATGTTAAGGTTAAAGCAACTTCTGAGATTATTAAAAAAATTATAAGAATAGCTAAAACTTTACTGGCATCTGTAAAAATAGCTCCACTCAATAAAAATTCCTGTAATTTAGACAAATGCTTTTATGAAATATTATTGTCTAAAAATATAGTCAGATTATCTATTATTTTGAATTTCATGAAATAAAATTAGATTTTAAAGAATATAAAGTGTTTGTTGTATTTCAAAGCAATTTTACAAAGAAAACAACGTTTACTTATCGAACATACACTATTCAAAATCAGCTGTAATTTTATATTTTTAAAAGTCATCTTTTAAATATTTCAAGGAATGCCCTTAATGTTATCAGCACAGGATAAATTTCCAGTCTTCCGGTCCACATATTAAATATCCCAATAAGTTTTAACGGCAATTCAAGGTTTTGTGACATCTGTCCAATCTCCAAACCCACATTACCTTGCATGGAGAATGTGAAAAACAATGAATTCAAAGGGTCATGACCATATAGACACAGTAATGACCAGGTAATCAAAATCAAAATAAAATAAAGAGTTATATAATTTCCGCTTTGCTCCACAACATTTTCTGAAATGTATTTATTGGCCCTTTCCAATGGAACAACACTTCCCTTTGGAGACCATATTTCACGAGAATTCCTATATATTCCTTTACAAAATGCAATGACCCGCATTAACTTAATTGCACCTACTGTAGAACCAGTAGATCCTCCAATAAGCATCAGCATCATTATGACAAATATTGTAAATGGAGGCCATGCACCCATGACAGTTGAACTTTGAATGCTGGCACCGGTTGTTGTGATTGCTGAAACCACTACAAACAGAATATCCATCGGAACAATATATGAAGTCAAATAGATTAGCAAAGTTGCAATGGCAATTAACGAAATCATGACTTTAAATTGCAAATCATGAACCAATGACTTTCCACGTGTTTTGATGAAGTTATAATGGACTAAAAAGCTTGTTGCACCCAAAATCATTAAAAAAATTGTAATGAAATAAATTAGCTCGCTTTGATAATATCCGATGTTGGCATTTTTAATGCTCATGCCCCCAGTTGAAATAATGCTGAATGTATTGCAAATCGAATCAAAAATTGGCATTCCTGCAATCAAATACAAAATAATGCCAAAAATAGTGAAAATAAAATAGATTTTAATTGTTTGCTTGATTGTAGCTTTAGTGGATGGTTTGATTCTATCTTCACGTGCTTCAGACTGATATAGTTTATTTGATACTGACCCAGGCTTTGCTAGAACAGATATAATCATGACAACAACACCCAAACCACCAATCCATTGTTGAAATCCTCTAAAAAAAAGAACACTATGAGGTAAAATCTCGACATCAGGATATATTGTAATACCACTCCCAGTTAAAGCAGACATGCTCTCAAAAATACTATCCACAAAACCTATATCAGTTATAGAATAAAGTATAATCCCGCAAACAAGACCTGCCCATAACCATGACAGAGAAGATATTACCATAGCATGCTTTAAACGCATCTTATGAATGTCATATTTATCTAAAACTTTTATGCAGACAAAACCAATTAGAATCGATGTTAATGAGGGCACAAGATAACATAGAGCGTTGAACTCAAAATATATTAAGTCAACTGCAATTGGAACTAAACACAAAAAACCAATTCCAATCATTAACAGCCCCATACTTCGAGCAATAATCAACAAGTCATTTTTGTTAATATATCTCATATTATCAACCTGCCCGATTAATCAAATAGATATTGAATAAATTAATATATAAATATTATAGTAATGTAAATTTTACATTAAAAATAAAGAAATATATCACAAATAATTTATACAAATTAATTTCAAAATAAGGACGGCCACCCATCAAATGATGAAATTGAATATAAAAAATATACAATTTGAAAAAAAAATAAATTAGAGCATTATTCAGAAAGTAGAAGTTCATAGTTTAATTAAAATAATATTTAAAACATATTAAAATATAATATAAATATTACATTTTAAAATAAATTAATAGGTGATATAATGGAATATGAAATTGAAGGAGGATCTTTTCCTATCGTAGTATGTACCTTACAAAAAGGAGAAACAATGAAGGACGAAAGTGGTGCAATGGCGTTTATGACCACAGACATCAAAATGGATACCAATACTGGAGGAGGTCTTTTAAAAGGACTTGGAAGAGCATTAAGTGGAGATTCAATATTTTTAAGTTTCTACACTGCAAAATCAGATAATCAAAAAATTGCGTTTGCATCATGCACTCCTGGAAAAATCATTCCAATCAGATTAAATGGATCAAATTCAATAATTGGTCAGAAAAATGCATTTTTAGCTTCAGAAGAATCAGTTGAAATCAGCATGCACTTCAGAAAGAAATTAGGTACAGGAATATTTGGTGGTGAAGGTTTTATACTTCAAAAATTCACAGGAGAAGGAATGCTATTCTTAGAAATCGATGGAGAAGTAATCGAACATGACTTGCAGCCTGGTGAAAAATTACTTGTGGAACAAGGCCATATTGCAGCAATGGAAGAAACCGTTGACTTTGACATCCAAAGAATTAAAGGCGCTAAAAATATGTTATTCGGCGGAGAAGGATTATTCCTAACCACATTAACAGGACCTGGAAAAGTTTGGATACAAACCATGCCACTCAGCAAATTGGCCGAAGCAATTATACCATACATACCAACATCAACAGAATAAAAAAACAGTTAATCTATCTCCAGTTTCCTACTGGAGATTTAATTATTTTCAACAAAAAACACCATAATTTATTCAGAAAAAAGGCAAATTAATAGATTTTTAAATGATGAATGGTGAGAATATGAGTGATTTTTTTAAATTTGAGAATGAAAAAATTGATTTTCCATTTTACAAGGACAATCCGTTTCTTTCCACTAAAGAGTGGTTGGTTCTTTTAGCTGGAGCATTAACGTTTATTGGAATATTAGCCGTCCCAATTAAAATTGACCCTAATTTAACACCATTTCTTCTATGTCTTTCTGTGTTACTACCTTCACTATACGTTTGCAAGGGAAAGTTCAAACTGCTATTTAGAAAAGTTGAAAGAAAAGACCTGAAATTAATTATCATATGTTTAATTGCATATTACATATATGCCATTGCTATGGGATTTGTACTTGACTACCTGAACATGGCTCCCGGCACGAATGTCGTGTTTAACGAAAAAATGGACATTGTCTTTTGGATTGGGGCATTTATACAATTGCTTGGTGAAGAGCTTTACAAAGTATCCTCATTTCTAATTATTTTACATGTAATCTTTAAGATTACTCATAAAAGAAAACTCTCAGTCATATGTGGAGTCATAATAACCCTATTAAGTTTTGGTCTATTGCATTATAACGCATATGAAGGGGCAGTGGTACATATAATATTAACAATAGGTCTTGGAGGCATATTTTACTTCTATGCATACCTGAAAACAAAAAATGTGATGGTAGGTTATATAGTTCATCTTCTGATAGATGGAATACCATTTTTATTTGCAACTTTAGTCCAGATATTTGGACTTTAAAAAATAATGGAAAGCAAGTCCTCTCCTTATTCTATTTTTACCGGTTTAAACTTGTTTACCTCATTGAACTCTTCCAGATATTTTTGACAATCTTTTGTTTTGCTTTTGTCCATATCATCGAAAGAGCAATCAACAATATATTGGTCCCCATCAATCTCAATGAGTTCCAGTGCCCCTACCTTTTCCATCATTTCATTGCTGTACTCCGCATAAGTGCCGTTGATTTTGACCTTGTAGTCATCGCTATTTTTAAAGTAGTCATCATGGTCTACAAATGAACTGTACCATTTCATATCCATTTCAAAATCATCATGAGTAAAAGTTACTGCACCCCTATCAAATCCAATAGGAGCATTGTAATCTGTTATTCCAACTGCTGAAACTGCACTTATGGAAAAAATCAACAATAAAACAGATATTAATACTACATTAAACTTCATTGAATCACCTAATTTATTAAAATTTTAAAAAAAAAGACTTAAAAAAGCTCAAAAAAAATATCTATTTTGATATTCTATATGCATCAACAGCCATTATAACACTATAAATAATATCAACAACTCTAGATAACATGCCATCATTGAAATAACTCAATATCCATAAGAATATTGTAATTATAACATATATTATACCATTTTTCTTTTCACCAGCGTAAATGTGACCTAACCCTGGAACGAAAAATGACAATATTGCTGCAAGAATAGGATTTGCCATCATATTTCCTCCATAAATTCAATTAATTATTAAATATGTAAGAAATATAATATATAGTTTTAAGAAAAAAAGAATGACTTGTGAAACACAAGCCTTTAAATTTTACAATTGTTTAAATAACTACCTTCTCAACAATATCTTTGTCACCCATAATTTGAACGCTTTTTCCATCTTGAGCATACATGAATGTTGCAATACCATCTGTTTCAGTGTAAAATCCTTCCTTATCATTGATGGTCTTTTTAGTTGAACCATCATCAGGAGTTAATGCATCCATTGTGAAATTTTTGTCTTTTGCAAAAATTACTTGAATATTGAGCAACATGCCATCTTCGTTCATATATTGATAATTACTTAAGGTAACTTCCCCAAATCCCAGATCATAGGTATCATTATCTTTTGTAATGTCCTTTTGTTCCCCATAACCTTTAGGAATATTGAAGTCAACCCCATCTATAGTCACGTTTGTATCTTCTGTAAATGGAGTAATGTCCAATGCCTCCAACATGCTTATGTCATCATCATCAGCAGCTGACAGTGGACTTACAGCAATTACTGCAATCATTAAACCAATTAATAAAAAATGTTTTAAATTCATAATAATCACATATAATGTTTAAAATAAAGTATAATAAATATTTCGTTTCTGAACTTATAAATAAACCGAAAACCCAATAATGAACGAAAGATATATATTTAAGCATGCCTAAAAATTAAAATAACAATGAAGATATGGAGGTGGAATCATGGTAGAAACAGACGCAGTGATAAATGGAGTTCTTTCATTCATTATTCCAGGATTAGGCCAAGCAATTGAAGGTTACAAGAAAAGAGGAATAATTCTGTTTATAGTTGCAGTAATAATTGGAGTAATACTTTATTATTTCAATGTAAATCAACTTATCACATATGCAGTATCAGGAATTTATGGCCTCATCGCAGCATATGACGCATACAGATTATACTGACTCGAGTAATTCAAATTACTCAAAAATTACTTTTTTTATACATTTTTCACATTTCATAATTTAAACAATACTCCTTTTTATATGAAAAACTATCCAATTTAAACATTTTAAAATATATTTTACATACATTTAAAAATATTTAGGAACATAATTGTTACTGTTAAATTAAAATAAGGAGGAAAAGAATCTTGAATAAAAAGATACTTCTCATAACTGTAGTGCTGTTTTTAATAAGCATGACTGCAGTTAGTGCAGAAGACATTAATCAAACTAATGATACCTTAGAAATTACTGATTCAGATGTCGTTTCTGCAGGAGAAACCAAATCATTTATGGATTTGTCAACTGATATTGACAATTCCCCTGAAGACAGAATAGATATCACATCAGATTATAAGTATAATGCTAAAACTGATAAGGACCTTCAAAAAGGAAAACCATTAGTAATAAGTGAAACCGGATCTTATACAATCAATGGAAATAACCATGTAATTGATGCCGGCAATAAGGCAGCTGTTTTTAGATTTACCAATGGAACTGTAATTATAAACAATTTAAAAATAATTAATTCAAATACCTCTGCAATTTACTTAAACAATTGTGAATTGCGAACAAATAACGTGACCTTTGAAAATAATCACGACTATTACGAAGAAGGTGGAGCAATATATGCCCACCAGAGTAACTATTTCAGTACCAACGATAAATTCATAAACAACTATGCTAAAAAAGGTGCTTCAATAAATGCCTTTAGAAGCATTGTTGAAATTGACCATTCCACATTCATTAACAATAGAGAAATTGGATGGGGTTTGATTTATGCATACAAATCCCTTACAACCGTCAAAAATACTGTTTTTGAAAACATAACCTCACAATATGCTACCGCAATCTACAGTGAAGACGACAAGCTTACAGTATTAAATTCAAAGTTCATTAATTTATTTGCAAAAAACACTGCAGGAGCTATTGGACTTAAAACAACAAAATCCGTAAATATTGAAAATTGTAGCTTTATTCATACAGAGTCATGCAAAAATGGTGGAGCAATTTATGCGGACCTAAATGGAGACAATGTTACTACTGAATATAGTGTGACTGTAAAAAATTCTTTATTTAAAAACTGTTCTTCAGAATTTGGTGGAGCATATCTCCAATTGGGAGGACAGATAAACATTATTGACACTGAGTTATTAAATAATGTAGCCGAATATTCAGGAGGGGCAATATACCTATCAAACACCTCCTCATTAATAGGTAATTCCGCAATTAACAACAATAAAGCGAAATATTTCTATGGAGGAGCAGTGTTTATTGATGACAGTGAAAGTAAAGTAACTTCATGTGATATTAAAAACAATACCGCAGGAACCACAGGAAGTGGAATTTATCTATACGACACAAAATATGAAATCAAAAACACATTATTTGAAAAAAATTCCAATGCTGTTATCGTAAGTTACTTTGACAAGAAAGGATCATCTTTAACAAATAATGAATTAAACGGCGGAAAAACTTTATTGAACCAAGTGGAATACACATCTGTAGTGGATTATAAAGGTAAAAAAATCATTTTAAAACCTGTAAAAGTTAAAGAAACTGCAAAAAGTTCCAAATTCGACTTACGTGATTACAACTTAGCAGGAATCGTAAAAGACCAAGGGTCAATGGGTTCATGTTGGGCATTTGCAGCAACCGGCGCACTTGAATCAGCATTCTTAAAGGCAACTGGAATTCAACTCGATTTATCTGAAAATAACATCCAAAATTCAGCAACACAATATGGAGTTTATGGTACCACAATAATCCATGAATCAGGATACTCAACTTCAGGAATGGGTCTTTTCTTAGCTTGGTTAGGAACATTATCATTTACCGATGATGTTTACGATGAACTTGGTAAAATAAGTTTAACTGCATTCGATAGCGATTCATATCATGTACAAGACAGTATTATAATCCCAAAACGTGCGAATGCACTTGATAATGGAAAATTAAAGGATGCATTAACAAAATATGGTGGATTGACAGTCCATATTTATGGTGCGATATCAAATAATGATTATTACAATCCAGACACCCATGCACAATACTACGACGGCACCGATCCTGGAAACCACTTCGTCACACTGGTCGGATGGGATGATAATTATTCAAAAAACAATTTCAAAATAACACCAAAAGGAAACGGTGCTTGGATTTGTAAAAACAGCTGGGGAAACACTTGGGGTGAAGACGGATACTTCTATGTATCATATTATGACACTTCCTTTGCAATGTACACCACATCAGTCGGATATATCATAAACAACACCGAATCTTATGACAGAGCATATCAGTACGACATTGGTATGCTAAGCGGATACTACCAAGAATTTGACAAAAAGGATATGCGTTTTGTCAATACATACACAGCAATTGACAACGAACTGATATCAGCCGTTGGAACTTACTTTGAAAATGCTAATGAAAAATACACAATAACAATTTATGTAGATGGAAAATCCGTTTACAGTCAAAGCGGATTGTCAGACCATGGAGGATTTTCAACAATTAAATTAAATAAGAAAATAGCAGTTAACACCGGTCATGAGTTCTCAGTGGAGATAAAAGCAAATAAACTTCCTTTAATGGAAGATACCAGAATTCATTTCGAAAAAGGAAAAATTACCATGTACCACCCAGACAACAGCTCTGAAGATGGAGGGCAATTAGGTAAGACCGCATGTATTAAAGCATACACATTCACAAACCCAAATCCAGATAAAGTGAAAAGCCAATACTATGCTAAAAACACAAAAGTAAAAGTAAAATCAAAAGCAACAGGCAAAAAGATTTCCATTGCAAAAAATAAAAAAATATTGGGTAGTGCAACTGTAAAAGATGGTGAAGCAGAATTTGATTTGGAATTAGAACCTGGAGTTTACAGCATCATAACCATTAATGACGAGGAGGATGAATATGAAGACATCGTAGAACTCTTTGAAGTGATCAATACCATTGATGTTGTGGACTCAATTACAATCGGATACCATGCGAAAACAGCACTGAACGCAATATTTGTAGATGAAACCGGTATTGAATTATTTGACCAAAATATAACATATCAACTAGATGGTAAAAACTACACTAAAACCATTGAAAACAACAAAGGAATCTTATCCATAGATTTATCCAAATTAACCGTTGGAAAACACACTTTAGTTTTAGAAAATCCTGAAACATTAGAAGAAACAACCACAATAATTAAAGTTGTTTCAAGATTCGGTGCAACTTCAAATGTGAACATGTATTATGCAGACGGATCTTCATTTAAGGTTCTTGTTCGTGGAGATGATGGAAAACCTGTAGGTGCAAATCAAATTGTAACCATTAAACTAAACAAGGTAACTCACAAGGTTAAAACAAACAGCAAAGGATATGTGACATTCAAAATACCTAACACTGTTAAACCAGGCAATTACAAATTAACTGCGACTTACGCGGGACAAACTATCAAAAAGACTGTTAAAGTTAAGCAGAATTTGAAGCTTGCGAAAGCCACCGTTAAAAAATCAGCTAAGAAATTAGTTATCAAGGCCACTTTGAAAAAGGGAAAAACCCCAATCAAAAGCAAGAAAGTTACCTTCAAATTCAATGGTAAAACATACAAAGCAAAAACCAACTCCAAAGGTATTGCAAAAATAACCATCAAAAAATCAGTCCTCAAAAAGCTCAAAGTGGGCAAAAAGGTAAAATATCAAGTAACTTACCTCAAAAATACTGTTAAGAAAAGCGTGAAAGTTAAAAAATAATTTAACTTCCACCATTTTTTTATTTTTAAATACATACTATTTTTCAATCATTTTAATATTAAATAGAATATAATTTTTATACAATATGAACAAAATATTATACATGAACTTCATTGATAAAGAATTTTTCAACAGAAACAAGAAATTATTATTAATAGCATTTCTAATTGTATTTGGATCATTAATTGTTGGAAGCGTGATTGGATATTTCGAAGCAGGAGACAGTTACGGAGAAATGACTGAAATAATCAATTTTGCTCATGAACACAATATTCCATCACCAATTAATTCAACAGCGAGTGAAACAAGCGGTTTAGAGTATTTCATTCACAATTTCAGTGTTGACATAATTACAATGATTGGAGGAATACTGTTTTCAATATTTTCCGTTCTGAATGTATTAAATAGCAGCTATCTTGCAGGAATGTTTATAGGACAAGATTTCATTTTCGGATTGGTTTCAACACTTCCACATGGAATCATTGAATATTTGGCTACAGTATTTGCACTTACAATAGCATTCATCATAACCCGTGCAGAAATAAGACTAATCAAAACCAGAAGTTTTGACAGTTTAAAAACTGATTTTAAAGATATTCTTATATTATTAATACTGGACATTCTATTTTTAGCGGTTGCTGCATTTATTGAAGCATATGTTACACCAGGGATAGTTTCATCAGCATTTGGAATTTAATGAATCTATTATTGTCAAAATATAAAAATAGTTAAAATTAAAAAAAAATGTAGATGTTAGACATCTACCTAATTATTTTTTACGTGAGAACGGTACGAATGCAGCTACAAATACTGCACAGATTAAAGCAACCACAGGAAAACCAGTATTGTTGTTTTTAGATTTGGTGATATTTTTTGTATTGTTCTTGTCCTTTTTAGCGACTTTAGCATCAGCTGGTTTTTTATCCTTTTTGACTACCTTTGTTGTTTCAGAGGTAACGGTTACATCCGCATCAATTTCTGTGATCTCTTCAGTTGTGGTATCGTTATCAGTGGCATTATCATCTTCAGTAGAATTATCCTCCATAACATCTGTTGAATTTACATCTTCAGTAGTATAATTCTCTTCAGGAGCTGTTTCATTTTCAGTTAAAGCAGGAGTGTCATCTTGGGACAAATCATCATCTGCTGAAGAGTCTTCAAGACTGTCATCTTCACTTGCACTTAAAACATCCTCTTTTAAGATAGTGTTTGTGATGACAAAACCGCTTTCCGCACTTCCACTAATTGAAGAAGAATAATCACTGGAATCAATTTCACTAACTTGATAATCTCCTTCATCATCAACCTTAAAAGTTGTTTTCCAAGAATTTTTTGAACTTAACTTAGCAGTGTCGACAATTTTTCCATCTTTAAGAAGATTGACTGTCACATGATCTGGTGTGTCACCACCATCCCAGACAACCTTAACAGAAATGTCGTCTGCTGCGGAAATGGCACCTACTGAAGTAATTAAAAATATCGCAATAATTGATATCATCAATAATCTTTTATACACTGGCATCACCTAAAAAAAAGAAAAAAAGTAGGTTTATTTATACATCAGAGTATAATAAACCAGTTGCTCTTGCAGAGAAGAAAGTAATGTAAACACCTAAAATACCCATCAATATTCCACCGATAGTGGTATTCCATTGATTAATAGCACCAACAATTAATGCTAAAATAAATGTAATAATGAAAAGAATAATAATGAATAATACGACTTTTACAAAACCTACTCTGGAAATATCTCCAATAGCTTCACCAATGGATAAAGCATATCCTATATCACCAGTTTTAGCTAATCTACATTCACCCATTATCATTGCTAATGCAAAGATGATTCCTACAACAATGGAAATAATCATAGATAACCAGTGTTGGAAGATTATAGCTAAGATTGAGCTGATAATTATTGGGATAATCATGTAAACAATACCTACTACAAAGTATTTTACACCATTGATGAACTGACCAACAATGTCAATTCCTGGAGCACCAGGGTCCCTTTCAATACCATATTTAACAATATCTAATTCATAACCACTAATTACAAATCCGATTAAAACAGCAATAATTATTCCGATTATTCCTGAACCGAGTACTGCTAAGAAGTTTTCTGCTGCAATACCTGCCATAACTGCTGCGAGAGTTCCTCCAATTGCAATTCCTAAAATAATTCCTAAAATAACATAAATTACTAATGCTTTAATGTTTTGTAATGGATAACTTAAAGCATCACTAAAAATTTCGCCTAATTCCATATTGTTCACCTAATTAATTTTAAAACTCTAAAATTATGAATTATTTATATTTTATTTTTAATGATATATAAATCTTAAAAAAAAATTGGAAAAATTATATAACAAACTTGGAATAAAAATAAAAATAATAAAAATCGGAGAAAACTTAATGAGTAAAACTAGAGTCGAATGGATTGATTTTGTACGTGCAATTGCAATATTGACTGTTCTATACATTCATGCAACAGATGGTATTTTTATAATATCTTCAGACGCAATACTGAATTATACAATTTATTCAAGAATATTTAATTTTGCATCCCTTTTTATAGGACGTATAGGAGTTCCATTCTTTTTAATGATTACAGGTTACTTGTTATTGGACAGATCTTACAACGATGAGCGTGTCCGTAAGTTTTGGAATAAGAATTGTAAGGGATTGATTATTGTCACAATTATCTGGGCAGTAATATATGCAATTAGCTTACAATTTGTTGCAGTAGGATCAAGCCACGTTAATTTTGCCGAAGCGGGAAACTTGTTTTTTAGCCACATGTGGTATATGCCGATGATTATTGGAATGTATCTTTCAATGCCATTTGTATCAAATGCATTGGAACATTTTGACCCAAAAACAATTAACCAGGCCACAATAGTATTTGCACTTCTCGCATTCCTGTTACCATTCATTACAGTAGTGCTTGCAATGCATGGAATTGAGAATGTCTCTATCCAATATTGTCTTGGATTCAGTGGTGGAGTTTATGGTATCTACATCATTTTAGGATATCTGGTCAAAAAAGACTTGTTTAAAAAGTATTCATCTGCAAAAATGAGTTTACTTGCCATTGTATCATTCATAATATGCGTATTATTCCAATACTATGCATTTATCAAAGGATATGACTTTTTCCTATGGTATGAGTTCCCATTCATTCTAACAGGATCTTTTGCTTTGTTTGAGCTATGTTCAAGAATGGGCAAAGTTAGAGCATTTCCACTTGTCAGCTTCTTATCTAAATACTCATTTGCAGTGTTTTTAGTGCACAACCTATTTAGATTACCATTGCTTCCACTTGTCGTCCAGCTACCATACTCAGAACCTGTTAAAGCAATAATCCTTTGGATCTTGTTAATCATCTTCAGTTACATTGCAGTAGTGATTATTTATAGAATCCCAAGGTTTGGAAAATACATTTTATATATGAGATAATTAACCCATTATCTCCTTTTTTATTTCTTTAAAAGCTTTTTTTGCCTCTGGACTTGGGAACAGAGGATATATATGGAACAAACCTTCACCAGTTATGAATCTAACATCAACGCCATCATTTTTTAGATTTTCGACATACATTTCAATGTCTTTATAGAAAATCTCATTGGTTCCTGCAAAAATCAGTGCTTGCGGAAGACCCTCATTGTCACCATATAACGGACTTACTCGATAATCCTTCACATCCCAATCTCCTGCCCAGGACTTACCTATTTCTTTTAATCCAATCTCACCTAAAATAGGGTCGTTTTCATTGTCATATGGCGGATTACCCATTGAAACATCAACCCATGGAGAGAATGCTATTATCCTATCAGGTTGTGGTAAATTGATCGATTTTAGATATTGACAGAATGACAACACAAAACCTCCTCCTGCTGAGTCGCCCATCAATGTGACATTTTTATGTCTTGCAATCAGTTCCTTATACAAACCTTCAATCGCATCAAAACATTCAATTGATTTATGATTAGGAGCAAGCAAGTAAACTGGTAAAATTACATTCATGCCTAATTTTCGTGATAGCTTAAAGCAATATAATAAATGTTGATAATTAATTTCGTTGATGTAAGCTCCACCATGTATGTATAAAATAGTGTCGGAGGCATTTTCATCACCAAAATTGAAAATTTCCATGCCATTGAAATCCCTGCTTTTGAAAATGCCTTTAGGAATCTTATCCTGAGAAAGAGATTTCTCCCTGATGAACTCATCAATTTTATCTTTGGAATCCATATACTCAGGTTTTGTAAACATTAATATTTTTTCTTCAATTTTTGCAAAAAACGATTTGTTTGACATAAAATTCACTATAATTCAGATATCAATAAATAATACTATTTGAACTTTGAAGTATATAATTATGATATTTGTTAAAAAAAGAATAAAAAAAGGATTAGAAAATCCCTTAAGTTTAGTTTCTGCGATAGTATGGAACCATGCAGCATAAAGCTAATGCTAAAAGAGCTAACGGGTTACCAGTTGCATGTAAAGTTTTGGATACAACTGCCTTAGATTTAACATTATTAGTAACGGCATTACTTGCAGAATTTTGATTTTCACCAATAGTTATTGTAGTGTTGGTTTCACTGTCAGGCTCTGAAATGGCGTTGTCTGCATTTACATCAGCGACAATGTATTTTGTGCCGCTTTCAGTAGCTAAAAATGTCAAGATTACTTCTTCAGTTGCACCAGCTTCAAGGTAATCTAGATTAATAATCCATCCGGTTTCTGCATCTTGTACAGCATGACCTCCATTATCAACTAGCTTGAAAGTAGCATCAGGATTTTCTAAAAGATCAGTGAATGACAATCCTGCAGCAACGCTTTGAGCAGGAATATCGCCACCGTTTATTATAGTGACCTTAACTCTGAATTTGTCGCCAACTTTAACATTTTTGTCAAGAACCTCGACACGGATACCTAAGCTAGCCAATTTTTGCTCATCTCCAGATGATGCATTCTCTTCCCCCACAGTCAATGTTTCATCATCATCTGCAGCGGTCAATGTTTCTTCAGCATCAGTGGCAGCAATTGGTTCATCAACATCCTCATTTATAGCAATAGATTCATCAACATCATCAACAGCCAATTCATCAGAAATTTCTGCATCTTCTGCAAATGCAACACCAACAGATGTTACAAATACCAAAATCAATAGCGAAATTAACAGTTTATTTTTTATATTCAAAAAAATTTCCCTCGATTAAAATAATTCATTTAGAACAATCAATAAGTCAATATCAAATATACATGACATAATATCAAGATATACCTAATAATAGCTTATCACAATTCACAACATATTTATTCAAAATGTGAATAAAAAATGTTATAAACATATTTTTAACTGAATATGTATAAAATATTTATCAAATTACACCAATAATATCAAAAATATTACATCAACAAGGGCATCACATTTAATTTTTAATAGTAATTACAGTACTGTTCAAACCCAATACGCGGGAATACTCAATTTTATCCGCAATTTTATTTAAAACACTGATGTTATCAAATTTAAGGCCATCATTTTCAACTACTGGATTGAAGTCAATACCAGTGTCCTTGATGGAAACCAATATCTCATCCTCATTGTTTCTAACAATCACATCAATTGCATCAATCTCATCATTGGTGTTGATGATATTAACAAGCATCTCCTCAATAGCCATGCTAACTATAGTTGCAGATTTGTTGTCACCCAAGTGAGTTTGAACATCACGGGATAAGTTTACCGCTTCATTAACATCCCCCTGAATGGTATGTTCAAATACAGTATCATCATTGTGCTTGTTAATGAAGAATCCTGTGTATTCCCCATCAGTTTTTCTATTAATATACCTTGAATAGGCAAAGATAAATACTATTGTAAACAGTTCAGCCAGTGCAAATGAAATCCATATTCCATTTCCGCCAAATAAAAATGACAATGCTATCGCAAATCCAATAGGCAATATAAATCCTTCAAGCAATGAAATTATTGTTGAGAGAGAATTTTGTTGAATTGCCTGAGAGTAGAATGTATATAAGAATGTAATTGCAGTTCCAACATAGCTAATGGCAAAAATCCTTAAAGCATTTAAAACTACAGGAACATCCGCTGGATTTTTAACACTGTATAACATCAACAAGGATTGTGGATAAACTATGAATAAAGCGGACAGCGCCAAACTTGCAACCAAAACTATTTTCAAAGATCTGTTGATTACATAATTAACACCGGAAAAATCCTCTTCCTTAAAGTAAACAGATACAATTGGAGACATTGTTTGGGCAGTTCCTATTAAGAATATATAAAGTATAAATAAACTGTTATAACAAATACCGAATGCAACAAGCCCTGATTTACCTATGTATATTCCAAGCAAAAAGTTTATGACAAACAATTTTAAAGTTAAATACAGTTGAGTTGAAGAAGAGGAAAAGCCAGAGGTTGCAATCTCTTTCAGATAACTTAAGGTTGAACCAACTTTTAATTTAATGAATTGTAATGTACGTTCTTTTTTAAAGAAGTAATATGAAATTAATATTGAACCTGACAAGTAACCTGTTGTAGTAGCCAATGCAGCTCCTCCAATACCCATTCCAAAGAATTGAATATATACAAAGTCAAAACAGATGTTAATAATATTTGCCAATAATATAGCCCTAAACGGCAATGTTGGAATTCCATCTGCTCTAATAAAGTAAGATAAACTCATCATATAACATAAAAATGGCATTCCAATAATCAGAGCACTGAAATAGTTAGTGACATCCGGAACCAATTCAGGCTGTGAAGCGCATAAAAACTGTGCAATTGAACCTGAAAAAATCCAACCAAAAATTGCAATCAATACCCCTATGGTTAAAAGAGATAAAATAGCCACCGAAAAGTAGCTGTTGCTTCTCTCATCATCAAATTCCGCCTTTGCAACAGAGCAAAGTACACTTCCTCCCAATCCAATCATCCAATATATGAGGTTGACAAATGTGATTACCGGAGCAACAATCTGAATTGCAGATAAGTTGCCTGCACCCAGTAAAAAAGTTACAATCAAACCATCGACAAACAGGCAGATGTTCCCTGCCATGGAAGTGAATAATGTAGGCAGGAAAAATTCACTGAATTTACTTCTTAATAACTCATAATTACGTTCATACATTATTTTACCCCTAAACACTGAAGAAATCCAAATCATCCAGGAATTTTATGAAATTATAAACATACTCTTCTGAGATGAATGGCCATTTGACGCCTAAACGATATAAGGCCTGGACTGTATATGTATTGTCCACTGGAAGCCAAATCTTTTTAACCTTTCCGGAACCTATAGATGTGATTAAACCAGAAACCCCATCCTGTTTTGTTTTATCTGCAAGAGCATCATCTAGAGCATTTTCATAATCTTTATCTTCAACAAGATTAATTTCCAAGCCTAATGGTTTGATAATGTCAATTATATCGCCAAAGCTGATGCTGTGATAATCATATGGATGGAAAACAGTGCATGCCTTAGGAGTTTTGGACAACTCAACAATTGCTTTTGCAGTTGTATCAATCGGTGAAAACTCCACATTATTCATCATCATTGAATAAGGCATTTGTCCAATAGTTACAAACGCTTTTAAACGATTAATAAATCCGTTTGATTCGAAGTTGATTTGGAATTCACTGTCAGAGCTTCTAGCCATCAAGTTACCTACACGCATAATTTTAACATCCAAATCATCATTGACGGCAGCTTCTAAAACAGCACGTTCCGCTAAGAATTTACTGCTTAGATATTGATTGTTTACAGCCTGACCAATGAACAAATCACGCTCTGTGAACTTAACGTCAACAGGAGGATAATTGTCAATACTTTCACCGGCAATACTGTATGTGGATACTTGAACATATTTTGCGTTTTTCAATTTTGCAAACTTAAGTCCGTTAACCACACCACCAAGATTAATGTCTTCTATATCAGTTCCTGATGAAAAATGTTTTACATTAGCGGCACAGTTGATAACCGTATCTATTTTTTCAGGAATAAGTTTCTCAAAGTCCTCAAAGTTAGTAATGTCACCTTCAATGACATGCAATCCTTCATCAAATGAATCTTCATATTCATTGGAGAAGTAATAGAATAACAATGATTTCAATCTTTCAGCACCGCTTAAAACTTTATTTGACCTTATGAAACAGTAAATATCACCAGTTTCATTTTCAAGCAATTCCCTCAATACGTGTATTCCTAAAAATCCTGTTGCTCCAGTCAATAATACATTGCCCAGACTATCCTGAATTTCACCATTCAATAAGGATTCGAGATTATTTTTAGAAAGCAATTTATTAATCTCAGAATAATCATAAGTTAATTCCGATTTTTTCTCAACAGATTTGTCTGATAAAATAAATTCAGACAATGCCCTTGGAGTAGGATTTGAGAAAACATCCCCATAGCTTAAATTGTAGTTCCTGTTTAAAGCTTCCATAGTAATCTTGGTGACCAGAAGTGATGTCCCTCCAATTTCAAAGAAATTATCAGTGGCACTGACTTTATCAAGCCCTAATATTTCAGCAAACAAGTTTGCAAAGAACGCTTCTATGTCATTTTCAGGAGCGACATATTCAGTGATTAATACAGGTTCAGGCAAGTTTCTCAAGTCAGTTTTACCGTTGGCTGTTTGAGGCATTTCATCAAGTTCCATATAAACTGTAGGAACCATATAATACACCAATTTTTCAGCAAGAGATGCCTTTAACTCATCAATATCAATCGAATATCCATTTTCTTCACGGTTTTCATCCTTGTATTCATCATGAACGGTGAAGTAAGCGCATAAATGATCATTGCCTTTAATCTTTTTAACAACAACAGCTACGGACTTGATTCCAGGGAATTTTGAAAGACCAACTTCAATTTCCCCGATTTCAATTCTTAAACCTCTAAGCTTGATTTGGTTATCCATTCTTCCAAATACATAATAGTCCCCATCCTCCGTGACCTTTACAAAGTCTCCAGAATGATAGAACCTAATTCCATTAATCACTTCATAGGCTTCCTCATTTTTCTCAGGACGGTTTAAGTATTCTCTTGAAACCCCTTTTCCACCAATAAACAGTTCCCCAATTACATTTGGAGGAAGAGGATTGGAATCGAAGTCCATAACCATTTCATGAACGTTGAATAATGCTTTTCCAATATGAATGTCAGGGCTTTCGAGTAATTGTCCATTACAATAAACAGTTGTTTCAGTTGGCCCATACATATTAAATAATTTTCCATTGGAGTTTTCTGAAAGCAATTCATACAATCTTGCTGAAAATGGTTCCCCCGCATGGATATATACCTTAAACCCGTACATGGTTTCCTGCATCGCTTCAATTTCCAAATATTGTAACAGACGTGAAGGTGTTGCAATGTAGACGTTAGCACCAGTTCTGTGAATCAAATCCATCATTTCAATTGGATCCTTGTATTCAATATCATTTGCAAATACCATTGGAACTCCATTCAAAAGAGAACCCATTATTTCTTGCTGGAACACATCAAAAGCAACAGTTGTGGTGGATAATACCTTATAATCTTCTTTTTCAAGATTGTGAACCAATTCATAAGTGCAGACATTTCTCGGGTCAGGATATACAAAGTTTGCAATATTGCCATGCTCCAAAATTACACCTTTTGGGAGTCCTGTGGAACCTGAAGTGTAAATAAGATAAGCCATATTGTTCGCATGCACATCAGGGTCGGGATTAGATGTATCCTCTTCTTTTAGCAATTCATTAACATCCAAAAGATTATCCTCATATTGAGATAAGTCAATTCCCTTTTTCTCAACCACATCATCCACAATGATGAATTTGGATTCACTGTCTGTTAGAACATGCTCAATTCTTTCGGAAGGATATTCTGAATCCACAGGAATGAATGCCGCACCAGATTTTAAAATTCCAAATATTGATGCAATTGTGTTACTGTCCCTATTCAATATAAACATTATCCTGTCTTCAGGACCAACTCCCTTTTTAATGAGGCCATGTGCAATCCTGTTTGCTTTCTCATTCAATTGAGAGTAAGTGAATTTACCGTCAGTTGCATATAAAACGATTCTGTCAGGATGTAATTCAACCTGATTTTCAAATATCTTATTTAATCTGTCTTCAGGGATTTCATCAAATTCCAAATCATCAATGCCCCAATCATCATTTTCAATGATTGAAATGTTTTTCATCAATGTATTGCCATCAAATGTTTGGAATTTTTCTAAAACAATCCTAATTGAATCAAGGAAAGTATCGATTAATGTCTTAGAATACAATTGATCATTGTAATCACAGAAGATTCTGTATTGTCCATCAACTTCAACTACATTAATGTTTATTTTGAATTTCAATCCTTCATAGTCAATTGATTGCCTTTCAACATGCATTCCTCCGATTTCAATGTCTTCTATGATTTTTCCATGATATGCATATAATATTTCAGGAGTTATGCCATATTCATTTGAAATCTCAGTTAAAGGATAGGAGGAATATGAAAGCACGTTTAACCATTCGCCATTAACATAATCAAGGTAATCTTTAAGACTTGAATCGGAATTCAGTTTTAATGCTAATGGTAATGTTTTTACCATCATTGCCAATGTTTTCTGTTGATTTGGATTGAACCTGCCATTTGTGATTGTTGCAATCAATATATTGCGATTATAAACAAACTTATTCAATACGAATGAAGTTGCAGCAAGGAACAAGTTATTCTGAGAAATTCCTGCCTGTGAGCAGAAATCATCAATGGCTTCTTTTTCTAAGAAAACATCTTCAGTTGCGGCATTGCCCTCTGATTCATCACCATTGATATCCTGTGCGATTAATGTTGCTTCATCAAATTCTTTAATTTTATTGGCAAAGAACAGTTTTGCTTCTTCGTATAAACTGGATTGCTCTGTTTTCTTTTCATTCAATGAGTATTCAAAACCGTCAAGCTCTTCAAGTTCATAATCCTTTCCATCATAGATTTTTGCAATTTCATCAAATAAAATGTTAAGAGAAGTTCCATCAACAATGATATGATGGAAATCAGCAAGAAGCATTGAATTTCCAACTATTTTGAATCTGAATAATGGTCCCTCATCAAGTTTGAATGGTTTTACAAATTCATCTACTTTAGCTTCATCTACTATTTCAATCAATTCATCAACATTAAGATCATCTCTCCTTTGCTGGTAAACCTCTCCATTTTCCATGATTATTCTTGTTTTTAAGTATGAATGATTGTTAATAGCCTTAATGATTGATGATTTTAGTTTATCAACATCAATACCCTCACTAAATTCCATTTTCTTTGGAAGGTTGTATGCAGTATTTTCAGGATCTTTAATGCAGTCAAAGTAAACTCCAAGCTGATTTGAAGTCAATGGATATAATTCCTGCACATCCACAGATTCATCATCCACAATCTTAATTTCAGAAGCAATTCTTTCAATTGTTTTATAATTTAATACCTCAGTAACATTTAACTGGGCATTCAGCTTATTGTAAATTGCAGAAGTGAATTTAATAACTGACAAAGATGTCAATCCAATGCTGAATAAATCTGTGTTTACACCGAATTCATCGATACTTAAAATTTCAGAAACTATATCAAATAATTCACGCTCGATTTCAGTCCGTGGTTCAATAAACTCATCAACATCAATTTCAGGGTCAGGCAAGTTCTTAAAGTCTGTTTTTCCATTTGGTGTTTTTGGGAATTCCTCCAATTGAGTGAAATATGACGGCACCATATATTCCGGAATTGAATCGATTAAGTGTTGCTTTAAATCATCCATGTCAATATCAGTTGTAGCGGTGAAATAAGCGCACAGGTGTTCAATTGAGTTGATATTTTTAACAACAACCTTTGAAAGAGATATGTTTTCATAATTAGAGATTGCCCCTTCAATTTCAGACAATTCAATTCTTAAACCTCTAAGTTTAATTTGAGTATCGTTTCTTCCATGAACGTATAACTCGCCGTTCGCATCTTTTTTACCCAAATCCCCAGTATTATAATATGGAATGCCATTTAATGTTAAAAAGACCTTTTCGGTTTGTTCATCATTATTTAGATAACCTCTTGCAATTCCTGCTCCTCCGACATAGATTTCACCAGGCACATAAGGAGGTAGCTGATTTCCGTCAATGTCCATAATCTTGTCAACAACGTTAAGCATTTTCCAACCTGCAGTGACTTCAGGTGAATCGATTAACTTGTAATGTGATGCAATTGTTACTTCTGTTGGGCCATATGAGTTATAGATATCGGCATCAGTGTATTTTGACAATCTGTCATATAATACTGGAGGGAATCCTTCTCCCCCAACAATTATTACATTACATTTACCAACAACTTCCTGGATTTCCTCAAGCTGCAAGTATTCAAGAAGTCTTGTTGGTGTTGAACCAAAACCTTCGGCATCTGTCTTTTTGAATAAATCAACCAATTCCAATGGGTCAATTGATTGTTCATCATTAGCAAATATAACCGGAAGACCATTAAGTATTGTACCAAATATTTCCCTTAAAAATACGATAAAGGATACTGTGGAAATTGAAATGAACTTGTTACACTTATGATTTAACTCATAAATCGGAACATTATCCTCAACATTAGCTATATAGTTTGAAATTCCCCTATGAGTTATCATCACTCCCTTCGGTTTTCCAGTTGACCCTGAAGTGTAAATCAGGAAACACAGATTATCCGGTGTCAACTCAATTTTAGGATTTGAATCATCCTCCTCTTTTAGCAATTCGTCAACATCAATTCTGTTTTCACCATCATAATCAATTTCAGAACTTGTTATTACGAATTTGGAATCACTATCCTCCAGAATTTGATTGATTCTATTTGCAGGATATTTAGGATCGATTGGAATGAATGCGGCTCCTGCCTTAACAATACCCAATACTGCAGCTATCAAATCACTGTTTCTTCTCATCATGAACATGACCCTATCTTCAATGTCCACTCCTCTTTTAATCAATGAATTGGCTATTCTATTTGCTTTTTTGTTTAGTTCATCATATGTGAGCTCACCATCTTCAGCAATGAGTATTGTTTTATGAGGGTTTTCAGATGCAATGTTTTCAAATATCTTGCTTATTACTCCTTCATTAGCAAGTTCAATCTTGAAGTCCTCGTCATGTTCAAGCTCCCCTCTGATTGAAATATTTTTGAGTAACACTTCCTGTGATTCAAATCTATCCAATAGAACTTCCATTGAATCAAGAAAAGCTTCCATTAATTCCTGTGAGTAGAATGATTCATCATAGCTTAGATTTATGTTTCCGCTTTCATAATTAAACACGAACTTGTAATCTTTGATATCGAATTCATCAGTGAAAAACAGTATTTCACTTTCGAAGTTTAATTTCTCATTATTCAATAAAGGATAATTAGAGTAATGCTTGAAAGAGTTTTTAAAATCATTTAAATAATCAATAACGGATAAATTTGTGTCAAAATGATAACCACAAACTTGTTTATTATAAGCGATTAGAATATCTTTTGAAAATGAGAATTTTGTTAAGTTAAACAAGAATACTGACAATAACATTCTTTCCTTTGACATGTTATATTGTCTAGATAAATTTTTTAATTTGTCTTCATCGATCGGCTTTGAAATTTTTATAAACTTAATTTTGTCACCATTGACATCCGGAGAAATAGCTGTTGGATTTTCAAATGAATTTATCAAATTATTGTAGTAATTTTCAGCATTGAAGAAGTCAACAACATCAACATCATAATCTTTGCATTTTTTAGATGAATGTTCCATGACCTGTTTTACCAAATCTTTTAAACCATTGGCAATTGATTCTATTTCATTATAACTGAAACAGGACTTGTCATATTCAATGAATATTGATTGTAAACCATTTTTATCGGAGTAATTTTTATTTATTCTGAAATGCAATGGAAATTTAATGTCTTTTTGAAGTGTAAGGAATTTTGAATCGTAATCTGATGAATTTGAAACGATTGAAATCATTGAGATACAATCAGGGTCAATGTTCTCGTTCCTCAAATCAGTTGTGTATTCACTGAACTGCAATTTAGCATGGGCTAATCCCTCTTTTAGGACTGATTTGGAATATGCCAACAGCTCATCGAAAGTCAAATCCTCATCATAGGTCAATCTTAGAGGAATTGTGTTTACGAACATTCCAAGGGCATCGCCCTGTCCAAAATATCTCCCATGGACTGAAGTGTTCATCACTATGTCCTTAAATATTTTGTTGTCCTTTTTGGATTTTGCAAAGTACAAGAACTCAAGAGCAAGTGCTGTAACGAATGGAGAATAATCAAATTTTGGGATTTGGTCCAAAAGCAATTCGTAATAACCAAGTTCTGACTTGTCAAATGAATACCAATCTTGAGAATACTCTTTTAAGGCATTTAACCAATATTCCTTATCGTCATTAGCTTCGGATGATGCCAAATAATCCAGCTCATCATTGACATATGTTTCATAAGAATAGTCCTCCGAAGCATATTCATCATCATTAAGATATTTTTCTATTTCCTGAGGTATTAATGAAAACAAGGAAGTTCCGTCCAATAAAATATGTTGCACAACACCGATGAGCACTGTTGATGAATCTGTTTTCAATACTGCCCATTTATACAATGGAGAATCAAAAACATCATCAAAAGGATCATCCAGATAATCAACAATGAACCCATCAAGACTTTCATCAGCAACTTCAAATGATTCGACATTTACATCAAAATCATCATAATACTGCTTGAAATCACCATTTTCATCATATTTAATTTTCAAGTTTAAATGAGTTCTGGAAATAGTTTCAATAGACCTTTTTACATCTTCAAAATCTTTCAAATCATAATCCTTTCGGAATTTAAGATAAAACGAATCATTTTTCGGATTGTTTATCTCTGAAAACAACAGCATCTTCTGAGATGAAGATAAATTAAAATAGCTCATAATTTCACCAAATTCAATACTTATTAATATATTACTTCTACTACTATATAAAAAACTCATATAAAGTTTTTCGAATGCAAGCACACACTTACACCATAAAATAACAAATAAAGAGTTAATTGAATGAATTATTAAAAACAATAAATAAATAATGCCTTAAATAAATAAAATTAGGATTAATTCCAAAGATTGATAAAAGAAACCTTTAACAAAATATTTAAAATTAATTAATACGAAATTAATTATTATGAATATCACAAAAACTTATAACGAAAAGAAATTAACAATTGAAGTCGGAGACCGCATCGATACCGTTACTGCGCCGGATTTTGAAAATGAGATTAACGATGAAATGGGCAAGTTTGATTCATTGATTATTGACTTTTCCAATTTGGAATACATCTCCAGTGCAGGGTTACGTGTCTTAATCGCCACTCAAAAGAAATTGAAACCTGAAAACATTCCAATGACAATCAAAAACGTTAATGATACCATCAACGAAATATTCAGAATGTCAGGTTTTGATAAGATATTAAAGATAGAATGAAGACAATTTCATTACAACCTGAATTAAACGAATTGTATCGATTAAATGATTTTATCATTGATAATCTTAAAGAAGAAAACCTCCAAGTGAATTTGATAGCCGAAGAGGTTTTCGTCAATATCGTTAATTATTCTAATGCTGATTTTATTAAAGTTAATGTTGAATTTGAAACCCCAACATTAACCATGGAATTTATTGACAATGGAATTGAATTTAATCCCCTCCTTAAAGAAGATCCAAAAGCTCCTGAAACAATTGAAGAAGCTCAAATTGGAGGATGGGGAATTTTTTTAGCTAAAGAAATGGCAGATGAAATATATTACCAACATATAAACGGTGAAAATCACTTAAAGATAATTAAAAAAGTGGAATAATGAATGATAAATTTAAAAAGGCACTGATTCCTTTTGTTTTAATGCTGATTTTTAACTTAGGAACATATTATTTAACCTATGGACATAACTTCGGCGCAGGATTGAGTCCTCATGTGGGAATACTGTTAGTTTCAGGACTGATATTTGGACCATATGGGGCAATAGGGTCAGTGGTTGCAAATTTCTTATGTGATTTGATAAGAGGATATAATCCGATACTTGCAATAGCTTCAGCAGTCGTCAGTTTCGGTGTGTCTTATCTGGCATATATGTTATGGTATGAAAATTATAATGGCAGACCTGAAGTTTCAAGACCAAAACTGAACAATACTTCAAATGTGATTTTATTTTTTGGAATAATAATCGTGTGTGGCGTTTTATACTCATTAACACATGGAAAATTATTTTATTTATTGTATCCTGAAACCATACGAATCAACACACTTATTGAAATCAGATACTTCTTAAACTTTATCAATTCATCATTTATCTTCGGAATAATTGGAGTCTGGATTTCCAATAGATTTGATTTTGTCCACATACCAAAAACATCCAAAAAAGAATATAACAAGAAATTATACAGAATAATGGGAATTTTGTTGATTTTATCATTGATAGTCACTTTGATGATTGATTGCAATGTCAATTTGAATTCATACATCATCATAACTGAGTTGATCGCAATCTGTTTAATATTGTTCATCTATTTGACAAAGCCTATTTCTTCCAAAATCATTACAATAAACCATAAATCAATTCCAGAAGAAATAATGAACATATTCCTTTTGGCAACACTGGCGATAATCATCTTTGGAATCTCAATATCAGGAGACCACATACTAATTACCGCAATTGACAAGTTGCTTCCATTAGACAAGACTGAAATAATCATTTCAATGATGGCATTTATTGATGTTATATTACTAATTTTCCTGCTTCCATCAATATCTGTTTTAAAATACATCGAAAGAAAAGTGATTGAACCTATTCTGTCATTTGCCAAAATTGAAGAATTCATTCATGAAAATGAAAAGATAGAATCTGAAGGACTGGTTGACCTTTATTCAAATTATATAAACGAAAAAACTGAAATTGGAACATTGGCCCGTTCTTACACAGAATTAATTACGTTCAATAACAACTATATTGAAAATATTAATGAAATTGAAGGGGAAAAAGAGCGTATTAAAGCTGAACTTGACATTGCAACCAAGATTCAGGCAGCGAACCTCCCAACAAAGGGCATTAAAAATGAAAATTACACTGTCAACGGCTATTCAAAACCTGCAAAAGAAGTCGGAGGAGACTTTTTTGATTATTATGAGTTGGACGAAGAGCATTTGGCTATTGTAATAGGTGACGCATCAGGAAAAGGTGTCCCAGCAGCAATCCTTGCAATGATTAGTCAAGTGATGATTAAGCAACTTTTAAAGCACAACCAAGACCCTTCAAGAGTTTTATACTTATTGAATAACCAATTAAGTGAAAATAACCCCGAATCAATGTTCATCACATTATGGCTCGGAATATATAACAGAACAACAAAAGAATTAGTATTTTCAAATGCTGGTCACAACCCTCCATTGATCATGGAAAATGATAAATTCAAGTATTTAGATATTGATACTGGACTCGTAATAGGCATTATGGAGGACTTTGACTACGTTACAGAAGAGATTATACTATCTGATGAAATAGTCTTATTTACTGATGGAATCACTGATGCAAACAATGATAAAAATGAAATGTATGGTGAAGACAAACTGTTAAACTTCTTCAATGAATTCAAAAGTGAAAATGACCCAATCAGACCGTTATTAGACAATATTCATGACTTTACCAAAGATGCTGAGCAATTTGATGACATGACATTATTATATTTGAAGATCAAAAATGATTAAAGTAGCTTATTGTGATGTCAGCAATTTAGATATGATTAAGGCATATGAATTGCTGCCCGAAAATAGAAAGGAAAAATTTGACAAGTTTAGATTTGACAAGGATAAAAAGCTCAGTGCTGGAGCGTATCTGCTTTTAGTCAAGTTATTAAATGAAGAAAAAATAACAAATCCCCTTTTCAAAATTGACGAATACGGCAAGGCATACATATCCAACTATGAAAACATTTATTTCAATCTAAGCCACTCAGGGAAATTGGTCGCATGTGCAATATCTGACATGGAAATTGGAGTTGACATTGAATATAACGACCCCGAAATTGATTTAAACATTGCCAAACATTATTTCTACAACAGCGAATACAGAAATATCCTTAAGGCACAAAAGCCATCTAATGAATTCTTTAAATACTGGGTTTTGAAAGAAAGCTACATGAAATACACAGGATTGGGATTTCGCTTAGACCTAGATAGCTTTGAAATAGTTATTGACGAAGAAATTAAACTTAAAAATGACAAAAATAATCTTAAATTCAGTCTATTTGATGTTGAAGAATATAAATTAGCCACTTGCTCAAAATATGAAGTGGACAAATATCTCAAAATCACTTCAAGTGAATTAATCTGACTTTTTTTCTTTTATTTCAGAATATATTCTCCCTATTCCCATAAATTGAGTTACAAACATGAGCAAATATATTAAAGTAACCCAAATATATTCCAAAATAGGAATTGGGATAGTAATATATGAAAAAAATCCGAAAATAACAATTGCCAAAACAATCATCGTATAATCTTTTGTATAATGCTTCCATCCGACCAAATCAATGTTTTTTTTAATTTCAAGTAGATTAAAAGAATTCCAGAAAGAATTAGTATCAGCGAGCATTGCAATTGCAATTTCCGTGAAAAACATAGTAATGTAAAATAAAACAGCCCCTAAAACAACAAAAACTAATGCATCAATAGGATTATGTGAAAATAATAAGTTCAATGTATTTGAAAAATCAAATAACATTTCTTCCAAATCAAAGTGAGGAAAATCCAATGGAGAGCACACCAAATCCAAAATAAAACCTTGAACATATAAATATGCTGAAAAAACAATGAATGATTTAATTCCTAAAACAATGACATCGCCAGTAATTATTTTCGGCAGCCTAACACCCTTATTTATCCTATCCCGGGTAATAGTCATCCCATAACCAAGAATAGGTACAGTAACAATAAAATATAGCATCCACATCATAATAGAAGATGAATCAGCAAAAGAATCCTGCAAGTAATCCAATACACCGAACAATAGCAAAACAAGTAAAAAAAATGGCTTGTTATATGTACAATAATCCCATACTCTTTTTAAAATAACATGTGGCATAACTACTCCTCAAATCTATACAATACTTTAAAAATGAAAATAAATAAAATTAACTATTATAAAAAATATATGTCATTCACATTACAACAAATTTTGAATAAACATGAATAATGAAAATGCACAAATATATTTAATTATACTGTATTTTCATAACTTTTTTAAAAAGATATTCATAAGGTACTTCTTATTTTATTTTTAAATACCATCAAAAAAAAGCTACTCCACAGGTATGCGAACTTTAGTTTCTAAATCCTTAATTTCACAATAAGCTGCCCCAATACCCAAATATTGAGTTGCAAAGATTAAAAATGCTAAAAACATGTCGACTATTGAATCTAAAAATGAAAATACCAATTCATAAGACATCAAATATGACAAAAAGACTATGGCAAATACAATCAATGTGTAATCTTTAGCATAATTTCTCCACCCTACAACATCAATACTCCTTTTGATTGCTATGAAATTAAATGAGGACACGAGACTTCCAGTATCTGCCAATCTAGCCAATGCAATTTCCATGAAAAATGAACATACATAAAATAAAATAGCACCTACAACAAGAAAAATTACTGTATTAACCGGATTGTGACTGTACAGCATGTGAATAGTCTCCGACCAATTCAATAGCATTTCTTCCAAATCAAACCTTGGAAAATTCAATGGAGAACAAATATAATCCAATATCTTTCCCTGAACAAAAACATAAACTGATATGACAACTGCTGATTTAATACCGAATAAAAGAATATCCTTAACAACAATCTTAGGCAATCTGTTGCCATGATTTATCCTATCTTTGGTGATTACCATCCCATAACCCGATACAACAATGAGAACCAAAAGATGAAGAATATTTATTTCATTCGAATCCCCATGGATAATAACATAATTTTGAATCAGAGATGAAATAAACAACAGCACCATAATAAATACAAGATACTTTTTGCTATAACTGCAATAATCCCATACTCTTTTTAAAATTATATGTGGCATGATCAACTCTCAAATAACAACTATTTTCCTAAATTTAATTAATATTCAATGGCAAATCACCAATGACATTTCCCCGTTTAGAAATGGAAATTGTGTCTTCAAGGCGAACCCCAAATTCCCCTTCGAGATATATTCCGGGTTCCACAGTTATGACCATTCCTTTTTCGATTATTGTTTCATCACGTGGAGAAAAACCTGGCGTTTCGTGAATATCCAAACCTAAACTGTGGCCTGTAGAGTGAATGAAGTTATCACCGTACCCATACTCATCAATAATATCCCTTGCAACTTTATCTACATCACAACATTTAATTCCAGGTTTTATTGCTTTAATGGACTTATCATGAGCTTCAGCCACAATATCCCAAATTTCATGTTGCTTTTCATTATAAACCATTGTCCGAGTATTGTCAGAGCAATAACCTTCAAAAATAGCTCCCCAATCTATTAAAATAGGTTGGTCCAATTTTTTAGCTTCGGGAATTGCATGTGGAAGGCTTGAGTTAGCACCACTGGTGACAATTGTATCAAATGACTCCTTGGAAGCTCCATTTTCAATCATATAACGAACCAAATCAAATGCAACTTCTTTTTCATTATTTTGATTATTTAAAATATCCAACTGCAAAAATGCATTTTGGGCAATTTCAGTAGCTTTAGTGATTTTTTCAATTTCCAATGGTGTTTTAATCATCCTTTGCTTGTCGATATAGGTTTTGGCATCAATTTCAAAATCATCCCTGAATCTGACAAAAGTGCTGAAAGGCAAGCTTGGCTCAATCGCCAAATTATTAATTCCCTCATCTTTCAACTCTTTAATCATCACATCATATGATTCATATTCCTTTACTTCTATGGATGAATCACGATTTGCCAGTTCCATATCCATTCCAGATGCGTAAATTACCGGATTTTCTTTAATGATGCAGAAAGCAAAACTAGTTGGTTTATACCCTGAAATGTATTCGACATTTGTAAATTGAGTGAGTAAATAAGCTTGAAAATTATCTTTTTGTAAATCTTTTAAAATATTGTCAATATGTAAGTCCATGTTAAATTATTTAGAAAAAGTATTATAAAAAGATTAAAATAATCAATATGCCTTTTTACTTTTAAAAAAGATACTTTTATTAAAGTCAAAATAGATACTTTAAGATTATGTTTAAATTTACACTTAGTGAAGTGAGAGATTTAATAATTGCATTTATTGTTATTTCACTTTGTTTTGCAATAGTGAATGCCGGAAGAGACATATCTGGAATTCTCTCAATATTGCCAATTGTCATGGTCGGAGTGGGTGCCGGTTTCATCCTACACGAACTCGGACACAAATTCGTGTCAATGAAATATGGATATTGGGCAGAATTTAAATTATGGCCTCAAGGATTGATATTTGCACTTGTTACATCATTCTTTGGATTTGTATTTGCAGCACCCGGTGCAGTTTATACTTATGCAAATTACATGACTGACGAAATAAACGGCAAAATATCCATTGCAGGACCTGTTGTCAACATTATTCTTGCATTGGTATTTTTAGCAATTGCAACTGCCATTTATCCATCTGCATTCTATTCAGAAACTTCCTCTTTGATATTCGTAATCTGCGCAGTAGGTTATTCAATTAACAGTTTCTTGGCAGTGTTTAACTTATTGCCAATTGGAAATCTTGATGGATCTAAAGTTCTAACCTGGAACTTTGGAATTTGGATTGTTACAATTGCTGTTGCAGGAATATTAACCTTATTGTCAATGACAATGGGCGTGGAAAATATTGTTAGATTAATTTTAGGATTTTAAAAATGAGTGAAGAGCTTACATACTTTAAAGGGACACATAGGATTATTGCTCCTAAAAGAACAATAGAAATTAATGAGGATAAACTGAAGACCGCAGGAATTACTCGTATTGCAGACATTACCGATTTAGATCGCATAGGAATACCTGTTTTTACAGCAATCAGACCAACTGCAGAAGATGGAGCTATCAGCATTTACGGTGGAAAGGGAATAAGCAAAGACCATGCAAAGGCATCTGCCATGATGGAAGGCTTTGAAAGATATTCCGCTGAAAAGCAGGAAATCGATGAAACATTAATAGCTACAGTTAATGAAATTGCTGATACGGGAGACTATATTGACCCAAAATCATTAAATCTAAACCAAAAATTTGAAAAAGAAGATTTAAGCGATATGAAACTAGAATGGAGTTTATCACATGATTTAATTTCAGGCAATGAATTTTACGTTCCTTCAAATGCAGTTTTCCACCCATACATTCAAGATAATGCCGAAAGCTTATTCAAGTCCAATACCAATGGGCTTGCTTCCGGAAACGTTTTGGAAGAAGCAATATTACATGGGATGTTTGAAGTTATTGAAAGAGATGCATGGAGCATCTTTGAACTAACCCATAAAAATTATGCGCAAATCAATCTGGACAGCATTGAAAGTGAATTGATTAACGAGACCATCGATAAATTTGAATCTGAGGGCATTAAAATTAAACTAATGGACTTTACTGCGGATATCAAGATTCCAACCATAGCCGCTTCAGCAGATGATACCGTTACAAAAGATGCTGGCCTTTTAACATTAGGAATGGGAACCCATCTTGACCCCGAAGTTGCAATTCTAAGAGCATTGACAGAAGTGGCTCAAAGCAGAGCGACACAAATCAATGGAGCCCGTGAAGATACCGTAAGGGCAGATTTTGCCCGTGAAGCAGGTTATGAAAGGATGAAAAGAATCAATAAGTTTTACTTCAGACAGGAAGATGACCAAATTGATCTTTCAGATATTGAAAATAAATCCACAACTTCAATAACCAAAGATATTGAGATTGTTAAAGAAGAGCTAATGGCAAACGACATCAAAAAAATATTGTACACCGATTTAACAAGACCGGAACTTGATGTTAGTGTCGTTCGCGTAATAATTCCTGAAATGGAAATTTATGCAATAGACCAAAGCCGTGCGGGATACAGATTCCTAAAAGTGTGATTAAATGAATAAAATCATAATTTATACTGGATTGTCACTGCCTTTCGAAGAAGCAAAAGAAATTTTAGACACAACCGAAAACATTGAAGTAATTTACAAAAGGCCCATCAAAAGAGGCGATTTAGTTCACGACATCAAGGAAAATCCTGACATTATCGGGATAATCGACGGAGTATTTCACCAAAACTCCGCAGTTGGACATAGAGAAATACTTAATGTTATGAAAAAAGGAGTGAAAGTCTTTGGAGCATCAAGCATGGGAGCTTTAAGAGCTTCAGAACTTGACAGTCTAGGAATGATTGGAATAGGATACTGTTACGAACAATATGCATCAGGCAAAGTTACTTCAGACGATGATGTTGCGGTAATGCTTGATTCAGAAACTTTAGAGGCACTGTCCACCCCACTGATAAGCATGAATTATGTTTTTGAAAATGCAGTTGATGAAAATATCATAACCGAAAGTGAAAAAGAGGAACTGTATTCAATTGCAAAATCTACTTTTTATCCAAAAAGAAATTATGCACAAACTTTAAGCAAATCCAGTTTAGATGATGAAAAGAAAGGAAAATTAATTGATTTCATCCGCACATCCAAAGACATCAAAAGGGAAGATGCAGTAGAATTGCTCGAATGCATTAAAAATTATGTTAAAAAAGACTCTTTTTAAAAACTTGATGTAGATGAATTAAATGCAATTAATGAAAAATTAATCAAGCATTAATTTAAATGAAAATATGATTCAATGAAATACAAGCAAAATACTATAAACACTATTTAAATTAATCATTGAATTAAAATATTTAAATTAAAATTTGCAACAAAATAAGATAAAAAAAGATTATGAAAAAATCTTATGATTCTTTCATTTCCAAATATTTTTTTAGGACAATATCCGGAGTGTCGATACTTTGATCAAAAGTAGTTTCAAACTCTTTAGGTTCAAAATCATCATCAATTTTATTAATATGAAACAATGATACTACACCACCATCAATTTTAAAACCTACATCATCAGCAACAACAGAAATCAAAGTAATTTCAATTTCAGATGCTTTTTCCAAAATCTCATTAGCTTTAACCTCATATTTCAGATTTAAAGTTTTATGAGGCATGATTTCATTGATTGTTCTTTTGATAACTGAATCAAATAGCTCTAAAAATTTAATGGCAGGAGGCATATTATTAGCCCACCAATAAGCAAGAACTGAGTTTAAGACAATATTATGTTCCGCAAAATCATCATATAATCTTGCGCGAACATTAACGCTTACATTGTCTACTACTTTAATCACCAATACTGGACTAACAGCCATTATACCACTATTCGTCTGTAACTAATGCTCTAATTAAATCACTAGCTCTTACGATACCTACTAAATCCCCTTCAACACCAATTACTGGAATTTGCTCAATGTTTAAGGATTTCATTTTTTTAGCGCAGTCAGAAACTTTGGTTTTAGAGTTAGCAACTTCAACATTATCTACAGCAACATCACAAACACGTTTGTCAGTGAATTTCAAGTGATTTTTTTCAATGTATAATACAGAAGTACTATCCCAAGACCATTTGTCTCCTTCAGTACCTACAGTGGAACTGTGTTCGCTTCTTTCAGATATGATTTCAATTTCTGAAATGAAATCTGTTTCAGTTAAAATACCGGATAATTTAGCATCATCATCCAATGCTAAAACAGATTTTAAACCGAATTGATTCATGGTTTCGAAAGCAACATTTAATGGAGCTTTTTCCCATGTGGTTGGAACAGTAGTAATCATATAATCTTCAACAGCATCATTAACTTCAATTTTAGTTAACGCTTTTGATACCAAATCAAAAGAAGTGATAATTCCCACTAACTCGCCATCATCATTGACAACAGGAACTCTTCTTACATCATTTTCCATCATTTTACGAGCAGCAACAACCACATCGTCTCCTGGAGCAACAGTAATTAAGTTTCTAGTCATCAACATTGCAATTTGTTCTTCATCAGGATTATTAATTAAATCAGAACGAGTTACTAGTCCTACTAAAATGTCAGTGTCTTCTTTTACAACTGGCAATACTGCTTTATTTTCTTTTCTCATTAAGTCTAAAACTTTATCCCTGTTACCTGGAACAGAAACACTTACTACATTTTTAGACATAGTTCTTTTAACTAACATACAATCACCTTTACAATTACAATAATAAAATGGTAAAATTAATGAACTACAAGCACTGCGCATTTAGCTGAATTAACAACCTTATCTGCCACACTGCCCATAATAAATCTATCGAAGCCAGATTTACCAGAACTACCCATAACTATTAAATCGATTTCTTCTTCTTTTGCCACCTCTAAAATAACTTTAGCAGGTGAACCTTCTCTAATCACATGAGTAATTTTTAAATCGTCTTCATTTAATTTATCAAATTCTTTTAGATTTTCTTCAGATCTTTCTTTAAGAATTTGGTTTAACTGGTATACTTCATCATCTAATGGAAGCCCGTTAACAAAATTATTCTCTGTGACGCTCACAGCGATTATTTCAGCTCCACTAACCTTGGCTAAAAACAATGCGTGTTGTTGAGCTTTTTTTGCAAATTCTGATCCATCTGTTGGGACCAATATTTTTTTATACATCATTAACATCTCCCATAATATATAGATTTATATCCATGATATTATATGCTAAATCTTTTATTAATGATATATAATATATTTTTCGATTCACACCTATTTATTATATTTAAGCAAGGGTTTTTAGAAAAAGAATTGTAAACTATAAATTCCGCAGTATCTCCCTCACGAATTGCAGACTTCTGGATCACATCATTTATGCCAAAATCACAGACATTGGTTGTCGCCATTTTTAATAACTCTGAAGGATCAATATAACTCTTATATTGAACGGACATTAATTTTAAGCTGAATTCCAATTCCCTAAACATATTAGGTGAATTGAGCATGACATTATCAGTTCCAATCAATGGTTTCAAACCCAAATCAAGCATTCTGTTCAGTTGACAGATTCCGACATTCAACGTTGCATTTGCCCTTGGACACACAACAACATTTTGCCCGGATTTGGCGACCAGTTCCAAATCATCATTTTTAGGATTTGTAAGATGAACCAATTGTGAAAAATTAGCTTTTACTCCTTTTTCTATTTCGCTTAAGCCATGATTATTCAAAGATTCTATTTGATTGGATTCAGATTCGGCAACGTGAATGGATGAAATTTTTCCTTCCTTTTCACATTCCTTAGATATGATTTCAGCAACGTCCATTGTGATTTCTCCAAAACCACTTGGGGCGATACCATCAGCAACCTTAAGAATCTTGCGGACTGCAACTTTGACCTTACCCAAATCAGGATCATCACCATAAAAGCTATCATCACGACCTAAGATTATCGGTTTGATTGGAATATCTTTTGAAGCTTTCCTTAAAAGTTCAATTCCTTTTATTCCACCTTCACGATAATCAATGAAATGGGTTGTTCCGCTTTCAACCATTTCCCACATTGATGATTTCATTGCATCAATCAGCTCTTCATCACTTGCATTGGCCAACGCAACATGCTTGACACCTTTAGGTGGCTTAACCATCTCACTTAAAGATAATCCATAACCTTCATCCTTAATGATGGAGTCCCCAATATGCATATGGCCATTGATAAATGAAGGGCAAACCACTGCACCGTCGACATCGATAATCTTGCCTTCCAAAGCATCTTTGGATATTTCAATAATTTTACCTTCATCAACAACGATATTTTCCCTAACCGGAACTAGATTTTCGCCTTTCAATATAATTCCATTTGATATAGTGAACATTAAAGAAAAATCTAACTTTTTTTATTAATAAATTTTAGCATCATTAAACTTATTAAATCGAAAATCCTAATAATAAACTGTAATGGTCATGACTTTAAATGCAACCTCAATTAAATTATAGAATTTAAGACACTTTTTATTCCTTGACCATTACAAAACTTTTTTAAACCACCAAGGCGATTTTTATGAATTCACAAGAAATAAGATACTTTTATAGGAATATCGTAAAAACCGGTGACGTATTTAGAGTCAAATACAACAATAAGGACTATGGTGAGTTTAGAAAATTATCCGATGCATTATATGAAAGAGATGCACTATTTTTTTGTAATTTTGATTATGATTTGCTTGTCGAATGTGATTTAGAAAACAAGTATGAAAATATGGAATTGCCACCGTTTCCCGAAAAAAGACCCAAAGGAAGAATAAAGGGCACTAAAGTCAATAAGAAAGAAAGGGAAGGTGAAATCCTATTTAATCACAAACTTCGCAAATTTTATATCCAAAAGGGCGATGAAATTATTGGCCATTATGATACCATGACCGAAGCATTCTATTATAAAAAACTGTTAATGGACAATAATTGGAACAAGGACGTATTGAAAACCAACATAACCGAAAGAATCGAAGTCAACATCATAATTGATCCGACTAAGGAATACAAGGTTCAATTAAATTACTGCCCTAGATGTAAAAGTAAGTTAAAAGTTGGCGAGAAAGAGTGTCCGTCTTGCGGTATAAATATCGAGGAGTACTTGTTTAATAATTAAAAAAAAGGATAGAGAAAAGTTATTCTCCATCTACATATTCGTTTAAAGATTTTACATTGATTTCACTATTTTGAACAGCTTGAATAGCATTTAATGCTGCTCTTGCACCAGCTAAAGTGGTAACATATGGAATACCAAGTTCAATAGCTAAACGTCTAATGATATATCCATCTTTTGCAGATTGTTTACCTTCAGATGTGTTAATAATCAAATCAACTTCATTGTTCAAGATAGCATCCCTAATATTAGGAGAACCTTGTGAAACTTTTAGGACTTTTTCAACATCATCCAGACCGGTTGCATCACCGGTACCGGATGTAGCCATTATTTTAAATCCTAAAGTCGCAGCTTTTTCAGCGATTGGTCTGATTTTCTTCTTGTCAGATTCTTTTACGCTGATGAATATTTTACCTTCTTTAGGTAATTCCATACCTGCTGAAAGTTGTGACTTGTAAAATGCCATTCCATAACTTTCATCTATACCTATACTTTCACCTGTGGATTTCATTTCAGGTCCAAGCACAGTGTCAGATTCAGGAAGTTTTAAGAATGGGAATACAGATTCTTTTACAGCAACATGGTCAATTTTAATTTCTTTGGTTAAATCAAAGTCTTTTAATTTAGCTCCATGCATAATCCAGGTTGCAACTTTTGCCAATGGTACACCAATAGCTTTACTTACAAATGGAACTGTTCTACTTGCACGTGGGTTTGCTTCAATAATGTATACCATTTCCTCATCAAGTTTAACTGCATATTGAATGTTCATTAAACCTTTTACATCAAGTTCTAATGCTAATTTAGTGGAGTTTTCACGAATAGTATCTAGGATATGTGCCGGAATGGTTTGAGGAGGTATTACACATGCGGAATCTCCGGAGTGAACACCTGCTTCTTCAATGTGTTCCATGATTCCTGCAATGAATACATCTTCACCGTCACATAAGATATCCACATCAAGCTCGATAGCATCTTCAAGGAATTTATCCACTAAAATAGGATGGTCAGGTGAAACCTTTACAGCTTCCTTCATGTACTCTTCAAGCTCGTTAACATCATATACAATTTCCATTGCTCTTCCACCAATAACATATGATGGACGTACGAGAACTGGGAATGTAATCTTTTCAGCAATTTCTTTTGCTTCTTCAAAGGAATTAGCTGTTCCGTATGGTGCTTGGTGAATGTGTAATTTTTCTAAAAGCTCTGCAAATAATTCTCTGTCTTCAACCCTATCAATACTTTCATAAGGAGTTCCTAAGATTTTAACTCCTGCGTTAGCTAAAGGCACTGCTAGATTAATAGAAGTTTGACCACCGAACTGTACAATGACTCCGTCAGGTTTTTCCTGGTCAATTACACCCATTACATCTTCAAATGTCAATGGTTCAAAGAATAGCTTATCAGAAATGTCGTAATCAGTACTTACGGTTTCCGGGTTGTTGTTAATCAATATTGTTTCAATTCCTTCTTCTTTTAAAGCTAAGGAAGAGTGTACACAACAGTAATCAAATTCAATACCTTGACCAATTCTGATAGGTCCTGCACCAAGAATGACAACTTTTTTCCTGGTTGTTGAAGTCAATTCATTTCCGACATCATAACTGCTGTAGTAGTAAGGAGTTTTTGCTTCAAATTCCGCTGCACAAGTATCTACCATTTTGTAGGATTGTTTGATATTGTATCTGGAAAGCAAGTTTCTAATGTACTCTTCAGTCTGACCGGATAAACTAGCCAATCTTTTATTTGAAAAACCAAGCTGTTTAGCTTTTCTTAAGTAATATTCATCATTTAATTTATCAGCAGTAACATCATTTTCAAAGTTTACGATGTTTCTGATTTTGTATAAGAAGAAATTGTCGATTTTTGTAAGCTCCCTTATTTTGTCTATGTCCATTCCATCCTTAATGGCAGAATAGATTTGGAAGTAAATTAAATCAGTTGGATTGGACAAGTCTTCTTCAGACCATTCAACATATTCGAATCCATCGAAACCCATGTCAAGGGATCTTAATGCTTTTTGGAATGCTTCTTCAAAAGTTCTTCCGATAGCCATTACTTCCCCAGTCGCTTTCATTTGAACACCGACTTGGCGGCTTACTCCTTTGAACTTGTCAAATGGCCATCTTGGGATTTTAATTACAACATAATCAATAGCAGGTTCAAAAGAAGCGGGAGTTTCTTTTGTGATGTCGTTTTTAATTTCATCAAGGGTCAATCCCAATGCAACTTTTGAAGAGATTTTAGCGATTGGATAACCTGTTGCCTTGGATGCGAGTGCACTACTTCTTGATACACGAGGGTTTACCTCAATCACTTTGTATTCGTCAGTTTCAGGGTTAAGAGCGAATTGAATGTTACATCCACCTCTGATTCCTAATGCACGAATGATTTTAATTGAAGCATCTCTCATCTTTTGGATGGTTTCATCACATAAATTTTGGATAGGAGCAACTACGACACTGTCTCCTGTGTGAATACCCATAGGATCTATGTTTTCCATGGTACATACAATGATACAAGTGTCTTCTTTATCTCTCATTACTTCAAATTCGATTTCTTTCCATCCAAGAACTGATTCGTCGATGAGAACTTGGTTAATGAAACTCATATCAAGTCCATGATTTGCAATTTCAATTAATTCCTCTTCGTTGTGAGCAATTCCCCCACCTGTTCCACCTAATGTGAATGCAGGCCTTACGATAACCGGGTATCCAATTTCTTCAACTGCCTTAAGTGCATCATCCACACTTTCAACAGCCTGACATTTCGGAATTTCCTCACCGATTTCATCCATTAAATTTGCGAATAAATCACGGTCTTCCACATCCTTAATGGTTTGAACATCAGACCCGAGTACTTTAATTCCTTCAAGTAATCCTAAATCTCCTAGACCTGTTGCAATGTTCAATCCAGTTTGTCCACCCATTGTTGGTAAAATAGCATCAACGTTCTCTTCCTCAATAATTTTTGCAACAACTTCAGGAGTTAATGGTTCAGTATATACAGTATCTGCCATTCCTAAATCAGTTTGAATTGTAGCAGGATTACTGTTAACAAGTACAGTTTCAATACCTTCTTCCCTTAGTGATTTACATGCTTGTGAACCAGAGTAATCGAATTCTGCAGCTTGTCCGATTTGAATAGGTCCAGAACCAATAATTAATACTTTTTTAATATCTTTATCAACTGGCATATGTAATCCTCTTTAAATTTAATAATCATCCATCATTTGGTTAAATTCATCAAAAATATTTCTTGTATCGTTTGGACCAGGTCCTGCTTCAGGGTGGTACTGTATACAATGTAATGGTAATTCTTTATGTGAAATACCTTCTGGAGTTCCATCATTTAAGTTTATTTGAGTTAAAACTAAATCAGTTTCTTTTAAGGACTCCTTATCAATGGTAAAACCATGATTTTGTGAGGTTATGAATACTTTTCCGGTGTTTAAATCTTTAACCGGTTGGTTTTCACCCCTGTGTCCAAATTTCATTTTATAGGATCTAGCTCCAAAAGATTTAGCGATTAATTGTTGGCCCATACAAATACCGAAAATAGGCAACCTGTTAGATAATTTTTTCATGGTTTCGATTGTTTCAGATACTCTATCAGGATTTCCAGGACCTGATGTAATCATTAATCCGCTAGGGTCATAATCCAAAACGGTTTTATAATCAGTATCATAAGGGAACAACACTACACCAATATCCCTTTCTAAAAATGAGTTAATAATATTCTTTTTAACACCACAGTCAATTAAAGCAACTTTTTTATCTGCATCTTCATTGAATACTTTGATTTCCTTAGTGGAAACTAAAGGAACAACATCCCTGTCTTCAATGCTTGGTTGGCTGCGTGCCATTTCTATTAATTTATCATCAGCAATATCTTCAGTTGTTATTGCTGCTTTAAGTGAACCTCTTTCACGAATTTTAAGGGTCAAATCACGAGTATCAATTCCGCTAATACCAGGGGTTTTGAATTCTTTTAAAAAATCGTCCAATGTTTTTTGAGGGCCGAAATTAGACACTTCACGACAAACCTCACGACAAACAAAACCTTCAACCTGAATCTTATCAGATTGGTACCATTCTTCACTTACCCCATGATTTCCTTCTAACGGGTAAGTTGACATTAAAATTTCTCCTCTAAAAGACGGGTCTGTTAAAGATTCAGTGTATCCGCCCATTCCAGTTGAAAAAACGAGTTCTCCCAACTTAGTGGTCTCATAACCAAATCCTTCACCTTTTAAAACAGTACCATCTTCCAAAGCTAATTTAGCTATTCTCACCATTAAATCACCATCATACAAAAAATAAAATTATTTTCTATCTTTAATATATATTATTTTACTATATTATTAAACTTTGTTTTTTATCATGATTTCTATAAAAAATTAAAATAAAATTTCAAAAAAAATAAAGAATAATACAAAATTTTGAATAGTTCAACAATAATTTAGGCATGCCAAAATATTTATAGCATTGAAAGAAAATGTTTTAACAAAAGGAGATGTTAAAATGAGAAAGAATTTCGAAGATGCAATGGTTACCCCACTCCCAGTATTAATGGTTGGAACATTTGACGAAGAAGGAAAAGCTGATGTCATGAACATAGCATGGGGAGGTCAATGCGGACCAAAACACATTGCCTTAAACATTGGAATTGCTCCAGAAGAAAAAAAGACACTAAAAAATATCAGAATCAAAAATGAATTTACTGTAAGTTACGCAACAAAATCCACAGTAGAAATATCAGATTACTTTGGACTGTTCTCAGGAAATGTTGTAGACAAAATTGCAGAATCAGAAGTGACCGTTGAAAAAGCTGAAAATGTGGATGCACCAATAATTGCAGAATATCCTTTGACTGTAGAATGTAAAGCTTTGGAAATCAAGGAAAATGAAATAGGTGAAGTTCATGTAATTGGAGAAATTGTCAATGTATCAGCAGACGAATCCATATTGGATGAAGATGGAAACGTTTCAGTTGACAAATTACAACCAATAATGTACGATTCCATTGGAAAAACCTATAGAGTTATCGGAGAAGTTGTTGGAAAAGCATTTGAAGACGGAGTTAAAATTAAAAAATAATTTTAATTCATTTTTCTTTTAAATCACACCATCACCAAATAATATTTAATTCATTAAAACAATATTCATATTAGAATTTAAACGAGACCATAATATGGATAGCGAATCTAAAAAGTTAATTAAAAAACAGCTAAAGAATCCGAAGGAACGCGCTAATTTTCAAAAGCTAATAGATAACCCAAAGATTTATGAAATTCCACAATCACTAACAGGAGAATTGCGACCTTATCAAAAAATTGGATATTCCTGGCTAGTTCAAAACATCAATTATAACTTCGGATGCATTTTAGCGGATGACATGGGGCTTGGTAAAACACTACAGGTCTTAACCAGCATTCTTCATTTTAAGGAAATCAATCCCCTGGACAATGAGCCATCCCTAATCATAGTTCCCCCAACATTAATATCAAATTGGGAAAATGAGATTAAAAAGTTCACCCCATCCTTAACTTATTATATTTACCATGGATCCAACAGGACATTTCCATTTGAAGACTATGACATCATACTAACTTCATATGGTGTAATTAGACAGGATTTAGACATGTTTTTAGATAAGAACTGGTTCATATGCGTTATTGATGAAGCTCAAAATATCAAAAATCCAAATACACAGCAAACAAAGGCAATTAAAAGCGTTCCTGCACTAAATAAAATTGCTCTGACAGGGACCCCAATAGAGAATAAATTAACAGATTATTGGTCCATATTTGATTTCGTGAACAAAGGATATCTGTCAAGTTTGGATAATTTTAAGACAAACTATGTTTTTAGAATTAAAAGACTGGAAGAAAACTCCACCCTAGAAAATCTTAGGACAATAACCAGCCCCTTCATTTTAAGACGGTTAAAAACTGATGAAAACATTAAAAAGGAGCTGCCTGAAAAAATTGTCAATGACATTTACTGCACTTTAACTAAAAAACAGATTAAACTGTATAACGCAATAATGGACGGAATTTTTGAGGAATTGGATGGCAAAACAGGTATTGAAAGACGAGGAATCATTTTAAACATTATTACAGGATTGAAACAGGCATGCAATCATCCGGCACAGTACCTTCGCTCAGACAATCCAAAAATAAGCGAATCCGGAAAAATGGAATTGCTGATTACACTTCTGGAAAATATTTTAGATGTTGATGAGAAGGTCATAATATTTACCCAATATGCACAGATGGGAAAAATCATACAAAAATTAGTCTCCAAAAAACTGAAAACCGACGTATTATTCCTGCATGGTTCACTTACACAAACCAAACGCAGCGAAGTAATTTCCAAATTCCAGGAAGATTCCGACTATAAGATATTAGTCGCCACACTTAAAACAGGAGGCGTGGGATTAAACTTAACCGCAGCCCAGAATGTTATCCATTACGATTTATGGTGGAATCCCGCTATAGAAAATCAGGCAACAGATCGTGTGCATCGTATTGGCCAGGAAAATGATGTCATGGTGTACAGATTCATTACAAAAGGAACCCTGGAAGAAGTAATTGATGAAATGAGTAAAAATAAGCTTGACCTTGCTAAAAAGGCAATAAAAAGTGATGAAACCTTCATCACCGAAATGAGTGACGAAGAACTAAAAGAAAAGTTATCATTAAGATTATGAAAATTAGCTTTGATTAAACAAAACTAATTAATCTATTTTTAAGCTGAAATTCAAACTTCTTGATGAATGTGTTAATGCACCAATGGAAATGATATCCACACCATATTCTACATAATCCATGATATTGTCTTCAGTGATGCCGCCTGAAACTTCAATTAAAGAATTTTGGCGAATACCCTGATTTTTAAGCTCTTCGATTACTTCTTTAACCTGCATGCCATTCATATTATCAAGCATTACAATATCCGCCTTATTTTTTACACAATCGATTGCATCTTCAAGAGTTTCAACCTCAATTTCTATTTTTTTGGAAAAACTAGTGTTTTTCTTTGCCTTCAAAAGTGCATCAAGAGGAGAATCGCATACTGCAATATGATTATCTTTGATTAGGACCATATCATCCAAACTGAAACGGTGAGTGTCTACCCCACCCACTTTTAAAGCATATTTATCAAATTTAGCGATAGCAGGAGAAGTCTTACGAGTTCCAGCGATTCTGACATCATAATCTTTAACTAAATCAGCATAATGGTGGGCAGCAGTTGCCACTCCACTCATCCTCATGGACAAGTTAAGGGCAGTCCTTTCTAAAAGCAAAATTGTTCTGGCATCACCTTGCATTGACATGAGCAAATCCTGTTTAGATATTTCACTTCCATCATTTAACCAAAATGTAACTTTGACGCCATATTCCTCAAATAGATTGCGAATTATATCCATTCCTGCAAGAATACCTTCATCTTTTGAAATAATATATGCCTTGACTTCCTTACCTTTTTCAACAACAGCATTTGATGTGATGTCACCAAATCCCTCATCTTCAGCAAGCATATATTCAATTATCTTATCCAAAAAATCACCTAAAACTTAATAATTATTATTAATATATACTATTTTTAATTAATAAAATAAGTGATTAATGTGGAAATAATATTTTTAGGAACTTCATCAGCAGTTCATTCATACACAAGAAATCATCCTGCAATTGTCTTAAAGGCATTTGGAGAGACTATGCTTTTTGATTGTGGTGAAGGGACTCAAAGACAATTAATTTTTGCTAAAGTAAGTCCTATGAAAATATCTAAAATATTCATAAGCCATTATCATGGAGATCATATTCTAGGCCTACCAGGATTATTGCAGTCAATGAATTTTAGAGGAAGAGAAACAAAATTAACAATTTACGGTCCAAAAGGATTGGACAAACTGGAAAACGCAATATTTAACTTAGGCTATTCAAAAATCGAATTCCCAATAGAATTCGTTGAAATTGGAAGTGAAATTGTTGAAAAGACTGAGGAATATATTATCAAATCTCAGGAAGTGAACCACAATGTTCCTGCTCTAGCATATTCCGTTGAAGAACTGAAAAAACCAAGATTTCTCCGTGAAAAAGCTATTGAATTAGGTGTGCCCGTAGGACCAGATTTCGGACGTCTACACAATGGAGAAGAAGTGGAAATTGATGGAAAAATAATAAAACCAGAACAAGTATTGGGTCCGCCAAGAAAAGGCCATAAAATCACATACTCTGGGGATACAACTCCCTGTGATGAGATGGTTGAATTTGCAAGAGATTCCACAATTTTAATCCATGAATCAACATACATTCGTGAGGATAAAGACAAAGCCGAAGAGAATTTCCATTCAACATCCAGCGATGCTGCGACAATAGCTAAAAAATCCGACAGTAAACAATTACTATTAACCCACATAAGCACAAGATATACAGACACTACCCAGTTACTTGATGAAGCAAAAGAGATTTTTGAAAACACAAAACTGGCCAAAGACTTTATGAGAATTGAAACCTAACTGATTACTATGAATATCCCAACATTACCCGCTGATTCTGTATTGGCATTTGTTTCAATATTGGCAATAATATTGGTTACCTTAATTATTACAAGATTGATTGCATTTTCAATGAACAGGATGAAACGTTTTAAGAAAGACATGACTGCAATTTATCTCATAAGAGACATCATAACCTATGTAATCTATTTCATTGCGTTAATGGTTATTTTGCAGTTTTTTGGAATTAATCTTGCAGGAACATTGTTGAGCGTAGGTATCGTAGGTATAGCAGTGAGTTTTGCAGCTAAAGATATTATTTCAAACCTGTTTTCAGGAATTATACTAATAATCGGTAAAAGTATTAAGGTCGGAGACACAATCGAAGTCGACGGCAAAAAAGGATATGTGGAGCGCATTTCACTTAGGTCAACCATTGTTGTTGACGATGTCGGAGTTAAGAACATTGTTCCGAATTCCATCTTGACAAACAATGAGTATCAATTATATAAGGAGCCTGAAATATTTAGAGTGGACATTATTGTAGGATTGCCTTTTAACATTGATTTGGAAAATTTTAGAAATTACATCATTGAAAAAATGGGAGAATATGATGAAATCGCCGACAATCCACGACCCGATGTTTATGCAAAAGAGATTTTGTTTAAAGAAAGTAGGGTAAAAGTATCATTTTGGATAAAAGATTTTAATAATAAAGATAAATATAAAATAATAATTAGTAATGAGATTAGAAAATTTATAAATATGGGTGAAAATAATGAATAATTCTCTTCAAGAAGAAATTTTAAAACTGAAAGACGAAAAAAATGCAATAATTCTTGCACACAATTACCAACCGAAAGAGGTACAAGAAATAGCTGATTTTTTAGGAGATTCATTGGAATTATGCATAAAAGCTTCTGAAATTGACGACAAGGATTTGGTGATATTTTGTGGCGTGGACTTCATGGCTGAAACTGCATATATATTAAATCCAGATAAAAAAATTGTCATTCCAACCTTAGAAGCAGAATGTCCTATGGCACATATGTTGCCTGAAGAAGAATTATTAAAAGCAAAAGAAGAACATCCTGATGCAGGAGTGATTCTTTATGTAAACAGTATTGCTGAGGCAAAACAACATGCAGATACATTATGCACTTCAGCAAATGCAGTTAAAGTTACTGAAAGTTTACCTCAAGATAAAATATTATTCGGACCTGACAAAAACTTAGGAACCCATGTTGCAGCAAAAATAGACAAGGAAATAATTCCTGTTCCTAAAGACGGACACTGCTATGTCCACAGGTTATTCCACATTGAAGATGTTGAACTTAAAAGGGAACAACATCCAAACGCTGAAATAATATGCCACCCTGAATGTGACATTAAAGTTCAAAATGCATGTGATAAAGTAATGTCCACTGGAGGAATGTTAAGATACATTGCTGAAAGCGATAAGGAAGAATTTGTAATCGGAACTGAAATTGATATGATTACAAGAATCAATTCAGAAGTACCTGGCAAAAAATTATATCCTTTACTTGAAGGAGCAATTTGTGAAACAATGAAATTGCATACACTAGAAAAAATTAGAGATTGCCTTGTAAACGAAGCCCCGGAAGTTGTTCTGCCAGATGATGTCGCAGACAAATCCAGAAAAGCAGTGGAACATATGCTTAATGTTTCAAAATAGAAGCTAGTTTAACTAGCTTTAACTCTTTTTTTATTATCTGAATTGATCTAGAAATGGAAATATCTTATCCGCAAGCTGTGAAAAATCTTCTTTTTCGTAATAATTTCTAGTCTTGGAATCAAGAACATGAACTTCAGAATCTTTAATCAAATCATCTAATGGAAGTGCATCAACTTCAGGACTAAAGAACAGGTATCCTGAAATGCCTAATACCAATGTTTTTGCTTTGATATTGCATAACTGATTTTCAAGATCGTATTCTGCAATGCAATCATTACGGAATTTGAAATCATATATATCCATAAATAAACCATCATCGATATAACCCTCCATCAAAACATCAAGTTCATCATTTGACAGACTTTCCATAACATTTTTTGAGAAATACCCTGCAAAAAGAAGTTTGTTGATAGCAACTACTGTTCTTGATAAAGAGACACTATACATATCTGAATAATAATCCTCTGAAGACTCTATAATGCCATCACTACATCGGCAAAATATATAACGGTAATCGCATGTTTTAAAAGGAGTATTCACAAGGATTATAAAATCCATATCATCAGGATATTCAGATGCCCATGTTAAAATTTTACATCCTCCAACACCTTCACCGACTAAACCGAATATCTTTTTAATCTTGAAATTCTCAGCTAAAAACTGTCTTTCAAAATTGACTCTGTCTTTAAAGGTGTACCTTGGAAAATTATATTTTAAACCGGAAGTTGATGGAGCAAAAGATTCCGGAACTCCCAATGAAACAATTCTTATAAAAAAGTACTCATTTTTATCAAAATCAAATCCCCTAAGATTATCATGTAAAGTAGGCATGATAGCATTAGCCGCAAGGAGGGTCGGACAATAAATAATCGCATTAGTGATATTGCCTTCATCATCATATTTTGGAATTCCACTAACTTGATATTGCACCTTTAAATTTTCCAAAACCTTGCCCGATTCAAATTCGAATGAATCCAATACACCGTAACCCTCTTTAATATTAAAATTATGATTAATAGTACCACAACCCATTACTTTTTAATAACTCCGATTAACTATATAAAATTATTAACAAAATTGTCACATATCCTCTAAAAAACTTGACAAAAATACATTCATCTCAATTTCTTCACGAGAGATGAAATCTTCCAATCTCATTTTTGCAACATCACTCTGGAATGGATATAGCTTATGTGAAAAGTACATGGTCAATGTCAAAATGCTTTCATCGATTGACGTTTTTTCCTCCAATTCATGATGGAGATACTTCAATTGCTCTTCAGTTAAACCTGAAACCTCATAATCAATGAAATATTTTTCACCATCCTGTCCATAATCAGAAATTTTAACATTCATTGAACTCCCCCATAAACTCTTTCAATTCTGAAGAAATTGTTTCAAGCTCATTAAAGCACAAATGACCCAATTTCGAATCCATAATTATCAATTGCGAATCCGTAATCATTTCAGACATTGGAATTGCATCAAGTTCCGGTGGAAAATGAGGGTCCTGCTTGCATGAAACAATCAGTACTCGGGATTTGATTTTGTCCAAATCATCTTCAACATCGAATTCCATACATGACTCATTGCAATATTTCAAGTCATAAATATCAGTTTCAATGCATTCATTTCCAAAATTTTCAAATTCAGAGCTTAATTCAATATTGGACATGTCCCTTAATGCCTCTTTAGAAAGTCCAAAGTTAAATTCCGCCAAGCTGGCAATTCTTAATGTTCTTATCAATGAATAAGTCAATTCACCCTTGTTATAATCGGGATCGGACTCTATGATTTCATTTACAAACTTTGAAAGAATGAAGTCATGCCCTGCGACTTTATAGCTGCTTACACCAGTGATTATAAATTCCGCATAATCCGGATACTCAATTGCGGAAGTTAAGCAAACAAAACCTCCCATTGAGTTTCCAATCATTCCTAAAACATGATTGATGTTGAACTTTTCAGACAAAAACTGCTTTTGAAAGTTCACAACATCCTTAATTGAATATTTTGGAAACTTATTTTTCAAATCGGTTGTTGAAGGAGAACAAGACCCTGGAGAGCCCAATGCTGTAAGTGAGATGAAGAAATATTTGCTTTCGTCAAAAGCATCGCCATTACCCACTAAGGGAGCTATTTTTTTCATGGATGAATATTTGCCCAATGACCCGTGGCAGTAAATGACAGCATTGCTTATAACACCATCTTCATCATAAATAGGGGTTCCAAACGTCATATATTCAACAGAAACATCATTCAATACCGCACCATTTTCAAATTCAAAAGAATCCATTGTGTAATATTCATTCTTGTCTTCAAAATATTCATCATCGTAAATAGTAATTCCTCCAACAATGCTACAAATCTATTTTTAAAAAACAAATTATTTAAATTAAACTAAACAATGTTATTGTGATGAAATATAAAATTTTAGAAAAACCTAGTTGCGAAGATGCATATGATTTAGTTCAAGAAGCGCTACGTAAAAGAGCAACCATACTCATTTTTGCCTGTTGTAAAGTTAATTATGAAGGAAGAGCATTAAGCGAGCTTAATTGGGGAGAACGTATTATAATGATTAAGCCTGACGGCGCTTTTCTAATTCATCAGGAAAAGAAGGTGGAACCGGTCAACTGGCAGCCTCCAAAATCAAGAACAAGAAGCTATATCAAAAATGAGAACCTGTTTTTAGAAAGTCACAGAAGAACACCTAAAGAGCTTTTAACCGTGGAAATCAGACAAATCCAATTCATAAATTACGCAAATATCGAAGACTTCGAAGAGCTTGAGCAAGCAGGCTATGAAAAAGACATGAGCGACATGATTATGGAAAAGCCTCACATGATTGAAGAAGGTTTTACACCAACCACACGAGAATACAGCGTAGAACATGGATTTATTGACATTTTAGGAAAAGACAAGGACAACAATTTAATGGTTCTTGAGCTAAAGGCACGTAAGGCTGGTGTCAGCGCAGTCAAACAACTTAGAAGATACTTGCAGGATCTTGAAAATACTGAAAATGATTATTTAAAGGAATGTAAAGCTCAAAAGAAAAAAATAAGAGGTTTGCTTGTTGCACCATCAATTATGGATGATGCACAAGAACTAATCGAAGAGGAAGGCATTGAGTTTGTATCAGTTGAACCCCCTCGCGAGTTAAAAAGAGATAAGAAAGTAACATTAGATGCATTTTAATCTAATGCTTCTTTAATCCTTTTTAGTTCACTAATATAAAACTGTCTTGTGAATTCATTAGCCGGAATGGATTTGGTTACATGATGCTCTTTTTCTAATTTATATATAAGATAATCTTCAGTGTTGAGTGGAACTGATTCCTTTTCATCCAATAATTCCAATGCATCAAGTTCTTTTATGATATTTTGATACTCTTTTTCTTCAAGTTCTATGACTTCATCTAGATCCATTTCCTGAATTTTAGGATTTAATTGCTCTGCAATAGCTACAAATCCATTTACCTGCTTATCATCCATGTCAAATTTAGTGTTCCTGATTTCATCCATTGAAAATTTCATGTGAAACACTGTTAAATCGGTTACTGGAATTTCCCTGGATAACCCGATTTGGTTAATTTCGTAATCGTTTTCCCATTCGCCAATCTTATAGATTGCATAATTTATATCATCACATTTAATAATCTCATCATCAGCCATTATATCACAAATATTAATATATTTTTAAATCATAAAAACATTATTATAAATATTATAAATAATAAATGTAAATTTCAATGGAGGTTAAAGTGTGAAAAAATGTCCTGAATGTGGAAATCCTAGTTATGATGGTGCTCCTGTTTGTGGAAATTGCGGATACAAATTCCCTAAACCAAAAGTTGCTCCTCAAAAAAGAGAGGATATCTTCCAAAAAGAGCAAAAAGAAAAAAAAGAGAAAAAACCTTCCAATGAAGAAAGTACAATGAGTATTTTAAAAGAGAAAAAACTCCTCATTGGAGCAATCTTGCTTATAACTTTGATTGTGATTGGGGGAATTGTTCTCACTGGATCAAATAATAAATCCACAACTGTTCAAACTAATGATTTAGCTGAATACAGTGCAGGTGACTTTTCATTCAAATATCCTAAGTCATGGGAAAAAATAAACGAAACCGATGAAAGCCACCCTGGAGCGGAATTTTTCAAAAACAGCGAAAATACGACTATTGAATATTATAATATCAGTAGTGATTCTACATCCCTAAAAGAAGTAACTCAAGAAAGAATTAGTTATGCACAAGAAACCGGTTCCTTTGTGGAACTTGTTGAAACAACTACATTAGACGGTAGAAACTCATCAAACATCATTTTAGAAAATGCTGATGGAGACTACACCAGATTTGTTTCAATGTTTAGTGATGGAGAATTATACGTATTCAAAGTTAATGGAGATTCCATTAATTCTGTTACTTCAGATGAAATCAATTCTGTAGTAAATACAGCAGATATTGCTTAAGTATGATTTAATCATACTTTTTTTCTATTTTTTAAGTGTTTAAAATGACTAAAATTAAAATTGCTCTTTGTCAAATGAATGTGGTTGATGATAAAGAAGAAAACATCAACACAGCTAGTTTTATGATTGAAGAAAGTGCATCTGAAAATGTTGATTTTATAGTTCTTCCAGAAATGTTTAACTGCCCCTATTCCAACGACAAATTCATTGAATATGGTGAAGAAGAAAAGGACAGTCCCACATTAAGCAAAATATCTTCCCTAGCTAATGAAAACAACGTTTATATTCTCGCAGGATCCATTCCCGAAAAAGAGGGAGACAAATTATACAATACAAGCTACCTTTTTGACAGAAATGGTGAAATAATTGCAAAACACAGGAAAATGCATCTTTTTGACATTGATGTTAAGGGAAAGATAACATTTAAAGAGTCTGATGTTTTAACCGCAGGAAATGATTTTACAATTGCAAATACTGAATTTGGAAAAATCGGAATTGGAATATGCTATGATGTTCGCTTTCCCGAACTTGCAAGAATCATGGTTGAAAATGGTGCATTGATTCTGTTTTATCCAGGAGCATTCAACATGACCACCGGACCTGCCCATTGGGAACTTTTATTCCGCTCACGAGCATTAGACAATCAGGTTTACTGCGTGGGTGTTGCACCCGCCCTTAATGAAGATGCAAGCTATCACAGTTTCGGCCATTCAATAATTACAAATCCATGGGGCGAAATAATATCTGAAGCCGATGAAAAAGAGAATTTGATAATTTCAGAAATAGATTTGAGTGAAATAAAAAAAATAAGAGAAGAACTTCCACTTCTAAAGAATAAAAGAGAAGATCTCTACGAAGTCATTGAAAAATAACTATTTCAATTTAGCCAACCTTTTTTCAAAGTAAGGCAATTTTTTATCATTGTCAGCGAATACTTCAATAGCTGTTTCTATGACCCTAACCTCATTGTCATAGTCATTAGCTTTTCTGTATAAAACGCATAATCTTTTATATGGAGCATCTTTAGCCTGTCTTGATTCAACATAACGTTCATACTCTTTGATTGCTTTTTGAACATTAGTTTTTTCCATTTCTTTAATTGTACTCATTGGAATTAATTTGACGACAGTTCCTCCAGATTCTTTTGCCTTTTGTCTTTTTTGAGCTTTTTTAATAGCTTTGTTACATGATTTCTTAAAGTCCTTATCTTCCTCAGACTTTCTGGCATCCTTGATTAATTTGATTGAATCATCTGTTGCTAAATCACCTAATGCTTGAATAGCGGCAAGTCTTACACCCCAATCCTCATCTTCAAGACATTTTGCAATGGTATCCAATTCATCTTCAGCCTGGAGCTCGCCCAATGCACGCACTGCAACTTTTCTGACTCCAAAATCCTCATCTTCAACTGCATCAACAAAGTAAGGGATGACTTTTTTATCTTCAGTTTCTTTAAGGGCGAAAGCTAAAAATCTTTTATCTTTACCTTCAGCATTTTTGAATTCCTCAGTTAATTTATCAACAGCTACATCACCCATGCTTCCTAAAATTTCAGCTGCCTTGAATCTAACTTGAGCATTATCATCAGTGGTGGCTTTAATTAATGGTTCAATAGCTTCCTCATCAGTAACTCCTACTAATGACTCTATTGCTTCTTTTCTAACTTTAACATCATCATCTGATAGATTGTTAATAGCTTCTTCAAAACTTAAATTTGACATGATATTAAATTAGATTTTAGGAATATATAAACATTTGAATTTTTAATCGGCAAAAACAGATTTATGAAATGAATTGAATGACATGTAAAATTGTCTTAAAAAAAAAAGAAAAATAAAATTGAAAAAATTAATTTTCAATTTAGATACAGGTATATCCACCATCTACAGCGATTGCTTGTCCAGTTACGTAACTGGATTTAGGGGATGCGAGATATACTACAGTGGAATCTAATTCTCCATCGACACCAGATCTTCCTACAGGCACTACAGTTTTTGTGTATGCTTTGTATTCATCGTTGTCAATTGTGGAACGAGTAAGTTCTGTTGGGAATGTACCCGGACAGATTGCATTTACAGTAATGTTGTATTTTGCCCATTCTGCTGCTAATTGTCTTGTGAGGTTTACTACTCCACCTTTTGCTGCTGCATATGGAGATGTTGGTGTTACCATGGTTCCTACTAAACCAAACATTGATGCAGTGTTAATGATTCTTCCGTATTTTTGTGGAATCATTGCTTCACGTGCAACTGCTCTAGACATTTTGAATGTACCTGTAAGGTCTACATCCACAGTCATGTTCCATTCTTCGTCAGTTAATAATTCAGCTTCTTTTGTTGCACCGTAACCTGCATTGTTGTGGAGAATGTCAATTCTTCCAAAGTGGTCCATGATTTCTTTTACGCAGTTTTCTACACTTTCAGTATCGGTTACATCACAAACTACACCAATGCAGTCTACACCAATTTCTTTGATTTCTTCTGCAACTTGGTCTAATCTTTCTTTCCTTCTTCCGGTAATTACAATGTCAGCACCATATCTTGCATATGCCTTTGCCATGTCTACACCAATACCGGAGGATGCACCGCTTACTACAGCTACTTGTCCAGATAAATTAAATAAATCATTCATTTTTCCACCTTCTAAATATAATAACATTGAAGTCATTATACTGTAATTAATAATTTACTTAAAATAGTTTATATATTTTTCAGTTTTACTGGACATTTTCAAACAATCTTATTTCTTTGTAAAATATTATTGACAAATTTTAAAACAATATATTAATTGTATTCAAGCCCCATCGCCTACGGACAATAAGTCTAACTCCCCTCAAAATACAAAAATTTAGTCATGCCTAAAAATTAAAATCAAAACATATTTAATAACAGAAAACAACAAAGATTAATCATAAAAATTTTTAAAGATTGGTAACATGATTGAAGAACAGGAAAAAATCTATTCAAAAAAGCAAATTTTTAAAATACTTCATCCATGGGTCAGGCAGTGGTTTGATTCACGATTTGAAGATTTCACACCTGCTCAAAAAAAATCAATCATGGACATACATAAGAAAAACAATATACTCATCTCATCGCCAACCGGTTCCGGTAAAACATTAACTGCATTTCTATCCGTCATTAGTGAGCTTACAGCACTCGCCGAGAAAGACCAGCTAGAGGACAAAGTATACTGCATTTACATCTCTCCCCTAAAAGCTTTGGATAACGATATTGAGAAGAATTTAGATGAACCTCTTGAAGGAATAGAGAAAATAGCAGGAAGAGATCTTGGAATAAGAAAGGCCGTGAGGACAGGTGACACAACACAATACCAAAGGCAAAAAATGCTTAAAAAGCCACCACATATCCTCATTACAACCCCCGAAACATTGTCAATCCTGCTAGTTGCTCCGAAGTTCAGGGAAAAACTAAGCGGAGTGAAATACGTCATCATTGATGAAATCCACTCATTAGCAGAAAATAAAAGGGGAGTCCATTTAAGTTTGTCCCTGGAGAGATTGCAGCATCTTGTTGGACAATTCACAAGAATCGGTTTATCCGCAACAGTAAGCCCTCTTGAAGAAGTTGCCAAGTTTCTCGTAGGATATGAATACGGAGTCGGGCGAAGCTGCAAGATAGTCAACATAAATTATCTAAAGGAACTGGATATGGAAGTAATGTGTCCTGTAAGTGACATTGTGCTTGCTGATGAAGAGGACACTCGCCTTGGAATGTATGATCTCCTGGATGATTTGATTCAGGAAAACAAAACAACATTAATATTTACAAACACAAGAAGCGGAACCGAGAGATTCGTTTATAACTTAAAGAAAATGTATCCAATGAATTATAATGACTCAAACATTATGGCTCACCATTCTTCACTTTCAAAAGAAGTGCGTCTGGAAACGGAAAACAAACTAAAAGAGGGCAAACTCAAGGCCGTTGTGTCTTCAACTTCACTGGAATTGGGTATTGACATTGGATATATTGACCTTGTCGTTTTGATAAACTCCCCGAAGTCAGTTGCAAGAGCACTTCAAAGAATCGGAAGAAGCGGGCACAAATTGCATGAAAAGTCAAAAGGAAGAATTATCGTAACAAACCGTGACGATTTGGTTGAGTGTTCAGTTTTACTGAAAAATGCTAAAGAAGGAAAGATTGACAAGATCAGCATTCCAACAAATTGTCTGGATGTTTTGGCCCAGCATATCTACGGAATGAGCATTGAAAATCCATGGGATATTGATTATGCATATGACGTAATCAGGAAAAGTTACTGCTATAAAGACCTGTCAAGGGACGATTATGAGGATGTTTTGAGTTACATGGCAGGAGAATATCCTGAACTGGAAGAAAGATACGTTTATGCAAAAATCTGGATTGACTATGAACAGAAAACATTTGGAAAACGTGGAAAACTGGCCAGAATGCTTTATTCAACAAATATTGGAACAATCCCTGACAGTTCAGGAGTTTTGGTAAAATGCGATGGTGAAACAGTTGGAAAAATTGAAGAGACATTTTTAGAAAGACTCAAAAAAGGAGACACATTCGTTTTAGGCGGAAGAACATACCGCTTCAACTATGGAAAGGGAATGACAATAAATGTGACTCCTGCAAGCGGACCGCCTACAATTCCATCCTGGTTTTCACAGCAGCTTCCATTATCCTTTGACCTTGCAATGGACATCCAAAGGTTCAGGTCCCATATGGAAACCAAGTTCGAATACAGACGCAGCAAGGAAGAGATCATGGAATTCATTTATGATTATCTCTATGTTGATGATTTCGCCGCCAATTCAATCTATGAATATTTCGTTGAACAGTACAAATATGCTAAAATACCAAGCAACAGGCTCCTATTGATTGAATATTATAGAGGATTTGGAGGAAGACGGTTCGTAATATTCCATTCATTGTTTGGAAGAAAAGTCAATGACGCACTGTCACGTGCCGTCGCATACATCGTGGCGCAAAAATATAACATTAACGTGACCATTTCAATTTCAGACAATGGTTTTTATTTAAGTTCCGACGGGAAAATTGGAGGATTGGAATCATTTAAAGAGCTGAATCCTGAGAATTTCGAGACAGTCCTAATCAATTCATTGAATAAAACAGAAACATTGGCTTCAAGATTTAGGCATTGTGCGGGAAGGTCACTGATGACTTTAAGACGCTACAAAGGTGAATCAAAGTCCGTTGGCCGCCAGCAAGTGCGCGGAAAGATATTGTTGAAGTTTGTCCAGGAAATGGATGATAACTTTTCAATTCTAAAAGAAGCAAGAAGAGAAGCTTTGGAAGATTATATGGATATAAAAAATGCCTTAAAAGTTATTAATATGGTTGCAACGGAAGAAATGGAAATAAAAACTATTGATACAGTTATTCCAAGTCCATTCGCATTTAACTTAGTTTCACAAGGATATTTAGACGTTTTGAATCAGAATGACAAAGGAGAATTTACAAAAAGAATGCATCAGGCAATACTTGATCAAATAAAAGACAAGCTAAAAGATATTTACTAGGTGTTAGGATGAAAACTTTAATCGTATACTACTCAAGAACCAATGTTACAAAAGACATTGCAAATAGGCTTCAAAAAGAGCTTGACTGCGACATTGAAGAAATAACAGACGGCGGAAAATATGACGGAAGACTCGGATACATGAAAGGCGGAATGAATGCCTCAATGGGAAGAACCAGCGATATTGACCCAATTTCCAAAAATCCATCAGATTATGATTTGGTAATTATTGGAACTCCAGTTTGGGCATCAAACATGGCAACACCCGTTTACACTTATCTAATCAAATATAACGACCAAATTAAAAAGATGGCTTCCTTTTGTACATGTATCAGTGGAGGATATGAAAAAGCATTGGAAAAAATAGCTGAAGTAAGTGGAAAAACACAAGTTTCAACAATGTTTTTGAATGCAAAAGATGTTAAAAACCCCACCGAAAAAATAAATACTTTTATTAAGAACATCAAATAATTATATTAAAAGGTGATATTATGACTAAATGGAATGCCGTATTTATTGGTTTCATATTAGCTGTAATAGTAAAATCATTCTTTTCACAATATGAATTTGTAGGATTATTGATAGTCGGATTCATAACCGGATACATTGCGCATGATGGTGCACTTGGAGGATTGTGGAATGCTGCCGTTGCCGGAGCATTGGGCACAATCATCAGTGCAATATTATTTGTCCTAGCTGCCACATTGGGAGGCAGCCTATTCGGAATATTCGGCGGATTAACCGGATTTACAATTTCAGGACTAACAGGCATAACAACAGTCATTGGTTATCTGATTTATTATGCAATTGTTATGGGAATTACCGGTGCATTTGGAGGCATGATGGCCTCTAAAAAATAAGTTTTGGAGACATGACATGAAATTTTTACCTGATATCGATGTAAAAGCATTAATCTTTGGAGCAGCCATAGCTGCAGCATTTATATTATTTGGATGGCAATTCAACGATTGGCTGTACCCATTTGCAGCAATCGGATTGTTATATGCAGGATATGCTCAGAAAAATATTAAGCTAGGAACAATAATGGGAGCACTTGCATCAACACCAATTATTGTATTAACCTTCCAAGGATATATGGGAACATTTGACGGTTTTTTCTTAACTGAAACAGGAATATTAAGTGTTACAGTTATCATATTACTTGTTGGTGCATTTATCGGATTCGTTGGTGCTTGGGCTAAAAGAGACCGTGTAAGAGCATTGGAAGAATATGAAAAAAAGCAAAAAATCGGAAAAAACAAAAAGAAAAAATAGGCACTTAAAATTTAAAAAAAAATAAGTAAAAAATAATAACTAAATTTATGTTATTATTTTTTCTAATTCATCTTTTTCTATTGCATTTTTAATTTCAAGAGCGATTCTTCTACCCATACTCATTGGTTTTCCGTATGTTAAGTAGGAGTAAGGGGAACCGTCCATAAATGTGTTTGTACCACCATCAGTTCTTGCACTGATTTCAAAACAAATTACTTCTAAATTATCATTTACTAATGTTTGCATACAGAAAGGACCGTTTAATCCAGGAGCAACTAATTTTTTAGCACTTTCTGTTAATTTGTCAGCCATATCGAATACTTGTGGGAGTAAAGATTCACGAATTACAGCAGGGTGGTTTCCAGTAACAACATAAGAAGGACTTAAATCAATGTCCAATTGATCTTTTGCAGGCATTCTTACAAATCCATCAATACTGGATTCATATCTTGTATCCATACCCATTAATTCAACTTTATCTTCAAGAGCTGAGTAGAAATAGTGTATACAGTAGTTACAACCAGACACATATTCTTCGATGTGTGCTGCTTCCACGTCACTGTCTTCTAACCATCCACGAGCTTTCATAGCTTCAATTTTTGCATTGAACTCTTCGGTTGATGAAGCAACAAAGTAACCTCTTCCACCTCTTGCACCAGGGAACTTGACCATTACCGGCCTGTCGATTTCTTCAGGACCATCGTATTTGAATGGAATTCTAACTCCACCTTCAACAAGTAATGCTCTTTCCTTATCTCTTTCAGCTTCCCATCTTAAAACATCCCTGTTTCCGAACATTGGAACATTGAATTTATCTTCAACATTATCCAAACCGGCATATGCGACAAAAGATCCATGAGGAACAACAATAGCGTTCATATCTCTGAGTTGTTGTTGAACATCCTCGTTTACAATGTCTTTGAATTCATCGACAATAATGTATTCATCAGCAACTCCAAAACGTTGATATGGAACTTCTCTTCCCTTTTCACATACAATAGCTGTTTTAAATCCTTCTTCTTTAGCACCTTGTAAAATATGTAAAGAAGTGTGACTTCCGAGAGTAGCTATTGTGATTTCACTTTTGTCGTATTTAGCCAAAATATCTAAAATATCTTCCTTTTTAACTTCTCCCATTTTATCTTCTCCTCAAAAGAATGATGATATTATATATATTTTTCTGAATTTATAATAGTTTTTATTTGAAAATTGAAATAATTAAAAAGGATAATAAACATATAATAAATTGAATAGAAAGGATTGAAAAATATGTTAATCGGTTTAATTTCAGACACCCATATTCCAGATAGAGCAAAAGTATTGCCTCAAAATGTTATTGAGGCATTCAATGATGTTGATTTAATATTGCATGCAGGTGACTTAACATCACCGAGAGTGATTGAAGAACTAGAGGAAATTGCTCCCGTAATGGCAATTCAAGGAAATATGGACAGAGTCAATGGAATTGATTTACCTAAAGCAAGAGTTATTGAAGCTGAAGGATTGAGAATCGGATTAATCCATGGAGAAGTTTATCCGAGAGCAGATTCCGACCAGTTGTTATATTTGGCAAAGGAACTGAATGTGGACATTTTAGTTTCAGGACACTCACACCAACCAAAGATTGAACAAAAAGATGGTGTGCTGCTCATTAATCCTGGAAGCCCAATAGTGCCGAGATTAGCCGATAGAACCGTAATGTTACTTGAAATTAACAATAAGGAAGTTGATGTTGAAATCGTTAAAATAGGCGCACCAGTATGTAGTGCACTTGACTTTGACCAATACAAGAGGGATTGAAATGGGAAGCAGATGGCAAGTTGAAAAGCATAATGACCCTTACTATAAAAGAGCAAAAAAAGAGGAATACCGTTCAAGAGCATCCTATAAGCTCAAACAGCTCGATAAAAAATATAAATTAATCAAACAGGGAAATACTGTTGTAGACCTTGGAGCTGCACCCGGCGGTTGGTCACAAGTGGCACTGGAAAAGGTCGGCGAAGAAGGAATCGTTGTTGGAGTGGATTTAAACAGATTCAAGAAATTCCATGAGGAAAACTATTACGGAATCAGGGGAGACTTCACAACCCCAGAAGTTCAGGAAAAAATCATGAAAATCATCGGAGGAAAAGCGAAAGTCGTAATGTCCGATGCATCACCGTCACTTAGCGGAATTAAAAATATTGATCAGCTCAGGTCAATCGATTTAACCTATTCCGTCATTGGAATAGCAGAAAATATCCTTGAACCGAAAGGAAACTTGGTCATGAAAGTATTCCAAGGTCCTGAATATAAGGAAATGTTGGATTCACTTAAAAGTAAATTCAGACATGTGAGAACCACAAAACCCGCATCATCACGTAAAAAAAGCTCTGAAATGTATGTTGTAGGCTTAGAGTATATGCCTCATAAAAAAAATAGAAAAAGAAAATAATATTTAAAGACTGTTGTATGCATTATTAGCAGATTCAAGCTTTTCTTTAGCGAAATCAATTCTGCTGTCAACATCATTTGATGGTTTTTCTGCATCCAAAGCACTTTGAACATTTTCAATGGCAGAATTTGCCCGTGTAAGCTCTAGCTTTGCATCATTGTAGGTCTTAACATCATCAGGGCCGCCAGCATAATAAGTTGACTTTACACTGTCAAACTTTACAGACAAATTTCCGTATTCTGCTTTTAGCTCGGCAAGTTCATCATATTGAGTTCCAGAGGATATCTCATTTGTAATGCCTGAAGAAACCATACTGTATCCTACATATGCCACCACAATGATTGTTGAGATTATCATTATGATTCCAACAACAGAAATCATCATAGAAGTAGATTTAAATAAACTTAGTCTAGATTTTTTCATATTACCCTCATTTAAATAAATAATAAAATTATCAGATTACTATCTATTAATTTTAGTATATAATTTTTACTTATCAAATGGAGTAACAAAATTCTTTTTAACTATGAAAATAAAATAATATAGATAATGAATTCTACTACTAAATCACAAACATCCATTGCAAAATTTGAAGAATTTTTTGCAACATCCTATAAGGACGATGTTTTTAAAATACTTGAAAAATACCCTGATGAGCGATCACTTAATGTAGATTATCAGGCATTAGAAATGTTTGATCCTGACTTGGCGGATTTATTAATTGACAAGCCAGAGGAAGTTATTGATGCTGCTCAAATAGCTATCAAAAACATCGACCCTCTTGTTAAGGATGCTGACATAAACATTCGTTTTGAAAATCTCACCAACATAATACCTTTAAAAGACCTTTTAAGCAAATACATCGGAACTTTCGTTGCAGCCGACGGTATTGTAAGAAAAACCGATGAAATCAGACCACGTATTGAAACCGGTGTATTTGAATGTAGAGGATGTATGAGACTGCACGAAGTTGAACAGACATCTGCAAGCAGGATTATAGAACCGTCACTCTGTAGTGAATGTGGTGGAAGATCCTTTAGATTACTCCAGGAAGAATCAAAATACATTGACACACAGACCGCAAGGATGCAGGAACCACTGGAAAATTTATCAGGAGGAACTGAACCTAAGCAAATGTTAATGATTTTAGAAGATGATTTAGTAGATGAATTAAATCCTGGAGACAAAGTAAGAATTACTGGAACTTTAAGGACATTCAGAGAAGAAAGAAGTGGAAAATTCAAAAATTACATTTATGTAAACCATATCGAACCTTTAGAACAAGAATTTGAAGAACTGCAACTTTCCGAAGAGGACGAGGAAAAGATTATTGAATTATCAAAAGATCCACACATATATGATAAAATCATCAAGTCAACCGCACCTTCAATCAGAGGATATAGGGATGTCAAAGAAGCTATTGCACTTCAATTATTTGGTGGTGCTGCAAAACAGCTCGAAGATGAAACCAAATTAAGAGGAGACATCCATATTCTAATTGTAGGGGACCCTGGTATCGGTAAATCTCAAATATTAAAATATGTTTCAAGATTAGCGCCAAGAAGTATCTATACAAGTGGTAAAGGTACAAGTGGTGCAGGTTTAACTGCGGCTGCAGTGAGAGATGAACTCGGAGGATGGTCTCTTGAAGCGGGTGCATTAGTGCTTGGTGACCAAGGTAACGTATGTGTTGACGAATTGGACAAGATGAGATCAGAAGACCGTTCAGCACTCCACGAGGCATTGGAACAACAGACTGTAAGTATTGCAAAAGCAGGAATTATGGCAACATTGAACTCAAGATGTTCTGTTCTTGCAGCGGCAAACCCTAAATTCGGAAGATTTGACCAGTTTAAAGTTCTTGCAGAGCAAATTGACTTGCCTGCTCCAATTATTTCTCGTTTCGATTTAATCTTTGTTATTGAAGATAAGCCAAGCAGGGAAGGAGATGCGAAATTAGCGGAGCACATTTTGAAAACTCACCAGTACAATACTATTGAGTATGAAATCGAACCGGACCTGCTTAGAAAATATATTGCGTATGCCCGTAAAAACATCAATCCTCATTTAACAGACGAGGCAAATGAAGTTTTAAGGGAATTCTATGTAAACACAAGGAACAGCAACCCAGAAGAGCAAGGAGCAGTTCCGATTACAGCAAGGCAATTAGAAGCTATCATCCGTTTATCTGAAGCAAGTGCTAAAATCAAACTTAAGGACACAGTAGATAAGGAAGATGCTGAAAAGGCAGTCAGATTGCAAATGGCTTGTCTTAAAGCAGTTGGTGTCGATCCGGAAACCGGTGAAATTGATGTGGACATCATAAGTGGTACAACACCAAAATCAGATAGGGACAAAATGCAAAGAGTAAGTGAAGAAATCAAGCTTCTCGAAGAGGAATACGCTGGAAATGCACCTATGAATGTGTTGTTATCCAACATGAGTGAAAAATACGGAGTAAGTGAAGATAAAACAGAGCAAATTGTCAGAAACTTAGTCCGAAAAGGAATCATTTATGAACCAAGTCACGGATACTTCAGACTTGCATAAGTATCCCGCTTTTTTTATTTTTTAAAATTTTATTTGGAAATTACTGTAATATAACAATACATTAATAAATGATTAAAATAAAATTTAATATATTATACTTACACTAATTTTTTGGAGAGGATAATATGGATAAATATGAAGATTTATTAGAAAGAGCAATAGACCAATTACCTCCTGAAGTATTTGAACACAAAAGATTCAAAATTCCTAAAGCTTATTCAGATATCCAAGGTAATAGAACTTTCATTAAAAACTTTAAAGATGTTGCAGAAGGTTTAAACAGAGACCCTCAACATTTATTAAAATTTTTAATGAGAGAATTAGGTACTGCAGGAAACATTGAAGGTCAAAGAGCAATTTTACAAGGTAAATTTACACATTACTTAATCAATGAAAGAATTGAAGATTATGTTGACAAATACGTAATTTGCCACGAATGTAACAGACCAGATACAAGAATTATCAGAGAAGGTAGAATATTCTTACTTAAATGTGCTGCATGCGGTGCAACAGCACCTTTAAAAACATTATAATTTTACCTTTTTTACTTATTTTTATTGATACTATGTTTTGTCCAGAGTGCGGAAGTACTGATAAAAAAATGGTTGGAGACGTTTGCATAGACTGTTTTTTAAAAGATTTTCAGATGATTGAACTCCCAAAAAGAATCGAAGTTCAAATCTGCAGCCATTGTAACAGTAAACTCGAAGAAGGAAAATGGAGTGAAGAGTTCATCCCCGAAGAAGAAATCATTTACAGAGCACTTGAGAGAAACATAAAAATAGCCGATGAAGTTTCAAACGAAATCGTCAACCTTGAAATCGATCAGATGAAAGGAACCATAGCAGAATGTTATGTTGAAATCATAGGTGAAGTTGAAGGAACTGAAATCGAAGAAACCAAGGAAACAGAAGTCAAAATCCTAAAAACCGTTTGTCCAACTTGCAGCAAAGTGCAATCCGGTTATTATGAAGCAGTTATTCAATTTAGAGCTGATAATAGAGAAATTAAAACCGAAGAATATGCAAAAGCTGATGAAATAGTTGAAAGAACATTGGTAAAACAATCAAAACGGGACAAATTGGCATATTGTCCGCAGATTGCTAAACTTAAAGAAGGTTATGATTACTACATAGGTTCATTGAAGTCTGGAAGAAAAGTTGCAGAAGCTCTAAAGGAAGAGTTTGGAGGAATGATAAAGGAATCCCCAAGGCTGATTAGTGAGGACAAATCCACCGGAAAAGGGCTTTACAGAATTTGGATTTCAGTAAGAATCCCTGAATTTGAAATTGATGACTTTGTGAAATTTGAAGACAAAATAATCCAAGTCAAGGGTATCGATAAAAATAGAGTTGTCGGAGAAGATATCAAGACAAACAAAAAGCAGAACATCCCCCTGAAAAATATGGAAGATATCGAGCTTATTAAAAAATCAAGTGATATCGAAACAACAACAGTAATATCCAAATCTCCACAGATTTTACAAATTCTCGACCCTGTTGATTATTCAGCAGTCGATTTGGAGATGAAGGAAGAATTTAAAGATTATAATATTGGCGAGGAAGTCAAACTTATTAGAATTGATAATTACACATATTTACTAAACTAAGTGATAAAATGAATATTGAAGAAAAAATTCAGTTAATCGAAGAAGGAACCCTAGAGGTTATAGATACCGAAGAGTTAAAAGAAATTCTTGAAAAAGACGCACCTATAGCTTATACTGGTTATGAACCTTCCGGTAAAATACATCTGGGACATGCTGTAACTGTACAGAAATTAAAACAATTGCAAAAGTTAGGTTTTAAAATTAAAATCTTATTAGCTGATTATCATGCATTTTTAAATGGAAAAGGAACAGTTGAAGAAATAGCTGAAACCGCAGAGTACAACAAAAAATGTTTCCAGGCTTTAGGTCTTGACGAAACAACAGAATATGTTCTAGGATCCTCTTTCCAATTAGAACCAGATTACACTGATAAAGTTTATAAATTAGCTACAATGACAACATTGAAAAGAGCAAGAAGAAGTATGGACCAAGTAAGCCGTGCAGATGACAACCCAAAGGTAGCTAGTGTAATTTATCCAATCATGCAGACTGTTGACATGGCGGCTCTTAAAGTAGACATTGCACTTGGAGGTATGGAACAGAGAAAAATCCAAATGTTAGCACGTGAAAACCTAGAAAAGATTGGTGAAAATGTTCCTGTCTGTATCCACACACCATTGTTGCATGGTCTTGACGGTGACGCTAAAATGTCTTCAAGTAAAGGAAACTACATTGCCGTAGACGATTCCGTTGAAG
>CAMNJW010000001.1 GCA_946541845.1 uncultured Methanobrevibacter sp. | reverse complement strand
ATAATTTCACTAATTTTACCAAAAGGTTCCAAAAGACAACCACAAGGACAATCGATGACATCAAAATAACAAAAGTCGATTTGGATGATTATCACAAAAGGGAATTTCCTAATCTCCACAATACCATTACTCCGATTTTCGTTGATATCTATGGTGAATCTTTCCTGTGGAATATGGTAAGGAAGATGATGAGAGTTTTTGTTGATGTAGCAATCGGCAAAATGGGTCTGGATGAAGTTGAAAGATTACTAAATCCATCTGATGATGAGCCAAGAGCAAACATCAAGGTGATGGAAGCGGAATATCTGATTTTGATGGACATTCAGTATGATGGAATCAGGTTTAGGTATGATGATTATGCGTGTGAGAGGTTCAGGCGTGATCTCGTCGATTCTTTAAGTGATTTGCAGAAGAGATATGCCATTAGAGAGTCAATGATAAAAAGTTTAAATGACTTAACTGATTAATAGGCAATGTCCTTTAAAAATAACATGATTTCATTTTTAACGATTGCAGGATTTTGATATTCGAAGTCCTGTTCGTCTGATTCATAAAGCACTATCTCGCAATCTTTAATTAGTTCTTTTAAAGGTAAAAGATCATGTTCTATTGAAAAGTATAAGTCTTGTTTTGAACGGAATATCAATGATTTTGCCTTGATTTTTTTGAGTTTGTCCTCCACATCATAGTTCATTAGGGCATCATTTCTATATTTTATATCATAAACGTCGAATGTCAATCTGTTTTCAACAAAATCTTCCATATATATGTCAATTTCATCATTGGTCATGTCTTCTAATTGCTGTTTTGATTTGTAGTATGGGTAGATTAGAACGTTTAGTGAAATAAGAGTTTCGGATATGGAACTGCTATAATTTTCATTGTAATAATCAGAGGATTCAATAATATTATCTATGGTTTTTGCTAGCACATACTTGTGTCCGCCGGTCTTAAATCCACTTCCGGCAACTAAAATGAAATCCATTTCATCAGGATACTCACAGGCCCAGGTAAATACTTCGTAACCACCCATTTCACGACCAAGTATTCCGTGAATATGTTCGATGCCGAATTTTTCTTTTAAAAATTGTCTTTTGAAGTTTACTGCATCCTTTAGGGTATAGTGGGGAAACTTAAATTTCAGTCCTGTTGATGAAGGGCTACATGAATCTGGAAATCCAAGTGAGTTGATGGATATGAAGAAATATTCATTTTCATCCAAGGGGTCGTTCTCATTTGTAATATTGTAGATGTCCCTAACTCCTGTGTAGTCAGTATCATAGGCATGACAATATATTATGGTGTTTATAAGCTCATGGTTTTCATTGTATTTTGGGGTTCCGAAGGTTACGTATTCTACCGTAACGTTTTCTAGTGTGGCTCCGGATTCAAATTGGAATTCGGCCATGGTGTATTTTCCAAATTCCCTGGGTGTGTTATAGTTCATTGTCATTAAATTCACTTTGTTCGAATGATTAATAACTAATTTATTTTTTTATATATAAATACATTTTTGCAAATATTTTTTGACAAAATAGATATATTTTACATATGTGCATTTTTGTAAATGTTTTTAACCTTATTTAAATATAATATATTAATAGTGATATTTATGAAAATAGCAACAATTCTAGGAACTAGGCCTGAAATTATTAAGATGGCTCCTATCATTGATGAAATCTCAAAAAGGGATATCAATCAAATTGTTTTGCATACTGGTCAGCATTATGATGAGGAGATGTCCGATAACTTCTTCAAGGATCTGGAGATTCCCGTTCCAGATTACAATATTCATGTTGGATCAGGGACCCATGGAAAACAGACTGGATTGATGATGAAAGGAATAGAAGAGGTTCTTTTGGATGAAAAGCCGGATATTGTTCTTGTTCAGGGGGATACAAATGCGGTTCTTGCAGGGGCACTTGTTGCATCTAAATTACACATTCCTATCGGCCATGTTGAAGCGGGGCTCAGGTCATTTGACATGACCATGCCTGAAGAGGTTAATCGAAGGGCTGCTGATGTTTGCTCTTCAATGTATTTTATTCCAACTGAAGAGTCAGCTATTAATCTTTTGGCAGAAGGTTTTTCAAGAAAGAATCTGTTTATCACAGGCAATACTGTCGTTGATGCCTGTTTCAGGCATTTAAAAATTGCTCAAAAGAGAGGATTTGAGGATGAATCCTTAAAAGAGCTAAATGTTGAAAATATGGAAAATATTTTGACATTGACAATGCATAGGGCGGAAAATGTGGATGATAAGACAAGAGTGAGTAATATTATTGATGCATTAAGGCAATTAAGTGACATGAATATAATTTTCCCAATTCATCCAAGAACCAAAAACACACTTAAAAAATTCGGATTGTTTGATGAATTGGCCAATCTGGACCATATCCATATTGTAAAACCATTAGGATATCTTGATTTTTTACTTCTAACTTCCAAGTCAACATTGATTTTAACCGATTCAGGAGGCCTTCAGGAAGAGGCCATTACATTAAATGTGCCTGCTCTGACATTAAGATACAATACCGAAAGGCCAGAAACAGTGACTGCTGGCGGAAATATTCTTGTAGGATCAAATACTCAAGCCATTCTTGAAAATGCAAATAAGATTTTAAATGATGAGAAATTTGCAGAAAGGATGAAAAACGCTTCAAACCCTTATGGCCAGGGTAATGCCGCAAAATTAATTGTTGATGCCATTGAAGATTATTATGAAAACGGTTTGTTAAACATTTCAGCTCCTGAAGACATCATGTCATCGTTTACAAGAAAAATGACCCAAGTTGATGATGATATTTCAGTCGGTGAATTTGAGCTAAAGGAAAACGCACTTGTTCACATGGTTTTTGATGGGGAGAAAATGCTATTTCCAACAGATGAGCTAAACTTAAATGGAATGATGATTGCTTATGACAAAAGAGAATGATTCAATTTTAGTATTCGAGTATTTCACTGCTTCCGGAGAAAAGGACAAATGCATAATTTCCGAAGCGGAAGCATTGATATTTGCACTTTTAGATGATTTGAAAGATTATGATGTTGATTTAGTCATCAATAAATCTTATGAGGGCATTGTTAAGGATTATGAAAATGTCAATCCAATTCTAATCGACTGTGATGTTGTGGAATGGCTTAAGGTGAATGCAGAAAATTTCAAAAGAGCTATTTTCATATCTGCCGAAAACAATAATAACCTTTACAACATTACTAAAATCCTGGAAGAAAACAATGTTAAAACATACACTTCATCTGCAGATGCATGCTTTAAATCGTCTGATAAGTATGAAACCTATGAGGAACTTTTCAACATTGTTCCACAGCCAAGATCATTCAGATTTAAAATTGACCCGAAAGGATATTGGAAAAGGGCAATAGAAAACTTGCATGAAAAATGGCAAGCCGAAGATCCGTTGACTCCGCTTAAATTGATTATAAAACCATTGGTTGGAGTTGACTGCGAGGACATAGTAATCATTGAGAATATTGAAGATTTGACATTGGATTTGGATAAGATTTTTAAGCCAGGTTCCAGAATCATTGTTCAGGAGTACATTGAAGGCGAAGACATAAGTGTAAGCTTAATTTCCGATGGCAAAAAAGCGGTTCCAATCAGTTTGAACAAGCAGTATGTAGAGCTTAAGGATGATAAGGGAACATATATTGGCGGAAAATTGCCTTATGAAAGCGAATACAAGGATGAGGCATTTGAAATAGCTGTTAAAGCTATTGAATCTATTGAAGGTATGAAAGGTTTCGTGGGTGTTGACTTGCTGATTAATGCTGATGAAAAAGATGTTTACTCAGTTTATCTTTTGGAGATAAATTCCAGGTTTACAACACCTTATGTTGGATTGAATGAAATAGCCAATTTCAATATAGGCAAGTCAATCATTGAACTGATTGATGGGGAAATTGGCATTGAAGATTTGGACATTTCCTTAGACGGCGAAGTAGAATTTAAAAAGTCAGGAGATGCTTTAGAGATTAGGAGAATATAATATGAAGGTAGCAGGATTTGATATCGGTGGTGCAAACACTGATTTGGCAATAATTGACTTTGAAGGAGAAGAAATAAAAAACATTGAAGTTGATTTTGCATATCTTCCTATGTGGAGCAATAATGATGATTTATCAAGAGTTTTAGTCGAATTGATAGAAAAGATTTGTCCATTGGCTGAAATTGATGCAGTTGGAATTTCCATGACCGCAGAACTCGTTGACGCATATGACACTAAAAAAGATGGAGTTTTGGATGTTGTTAGAAAATGTGAAGAAACTTTTGAATGCCCGATAGCATATGTGGGCATTGACGGAATGCTTTCAAAATCTGAAATTGAAGAGACTCCTCTAAAGGCGGCGGCTGCAAATTGGATTGCAACTGCTCAAATTGCAACTTTAATATCTGATAACTGTATTTTTATCGATACTGGAAGTACAACAACAGATATCATCCCAATCAAGGATGGTTGTGAATGCGCAATTGGAAAATCCGATTTTGACAGGTCTGCAACCGGAGAACTGGTTTACACTGGAACATTAAGGACTAATCTTGCAAGTTTTCTGGATAAGGTTGAATTGAACGGTAAAACTTATCGGGTGGCCAGTGAACTGTTTGCACAAACCGCTGATGTTTATACGGTTTTAGATTTGATTGCAGAAAAAGATTATATTTGTGATACTTTTGATGGTGAGGGAAAATCTAAAATAGATTGTGCTAAAAGAATTGCACGTGTGGTCTGTGCAGATTTGGAAATGTTGTCTATGGATGACATTGTTGAAATGTCCAAGTTCATTCATCAAAAGCAAGTGGAACAAATTGCAGACGGTTTAAAACAGGTGGTTGAAACTCAAAATTTAAACTTGATTGTAACAACAGGTCTCGGCAAGGATATTTTAGACAAACCTGCAGCTGAATTATTGGGTTTGGAAGTAAAATCAATGGGCGATATCTTAACTGATGACGAATGTACAGTGGCACCGGCTGTTGGAACTGCCGTAATGATGAATAAATATTTAAATTAAGAGTTCAATCTCTTAAATCTTTTTTTTTAAAAATTAGTACCAGACATCTTTAATGCCAAGCAGATAAGCACAGCTATTTGCAATTAAATGTATGGCTAAGGTTAATACGATTGCTATCACTATGAATAATAAGCTAAGTTCAACAACAAATGAAACCAGTATTAATGCCACAATCAGGAAATCTAGCTGATCCAATATAGGAGCTGGTTTTCCTCTTCCAATTCCGAGTCTTCTTTTTAGGAAACTGCCTATTGCATCACCTAAAAGGGCTCCGAAACCAAGCAAAAATCCGATTAATATTCCGCTTGGAATGTCTGTTATGATTGGAGTTATTATGTACTGGCCGAACTGTGAGATTATTTGTGGCCCAAAGTATCCCTGTAATGCACCGGTTATAATTCCGATGATTGTTCCGCCTATCAAACCTCTCCATGTTACACCATCGCCTATCCAACGATTGCCTTTGGAATCGGATTTGCCAAAATCAACAGGCATGCCTCCTCCAAACACTAATCCTGCACCGTTTGAGAAGTATGCGGGAAGAATAAAATAAAGTGTTGTAACGCATGCTATTAGTAAAATTTGAACATTAAGTGTCATTCAGTTAATTCTCCAATTTATTAATTATAAATATATTCAAAGTAGTATATATTAATTAAGTTTAAATATTAAATTAATTTAAATATATTATATTATGTAAGTTTGTACTAATGATAGAATATTGTTAGTAAAGGTGATTTTTTTGAAGATAAAAGAAACTAAAAGTTTATGTCCTGAATGTGGAAAACCACTAGATGCAGAAGTTTTTGATGAGGACGGAAGAGTCTTTATTAAAAAAACTTGTGATGAACATGGGGAATTCGTTAACACTTACTGGAGTGATAATGAGTTATATGATAAGATGGAACAGTACATTCCAACTATCACTCATGTAGAAAACCCTTGTGTCGAAGACATTGGAGCTTGTCCAAGCAATTGTGGTTTATGTTCAAAACATGAAACTTCTACTGTATTAGGATTAATTGATGTAACAAATAGATGTAATTTAAGATGTCCTGTCTGTTTTGCAAATGCTGCGGCTGCAGGATATTTGTATGAACCTACTCAAGATGAAATAAGGCAAATGCTCAGGAATTTGAGAAACTTAAAACCTCATCCATGTCCTGCTATACAATATGCGGGAGGGGAACCTACCGTAAGAAAGGATATTGTGGACCTTGTTAAGATGGCAAAAGAGGAAGGTTTCACTCACGTTCAAATTGCTACCAATGGTATAAGATTGGCAAAAAGGGAAAATCTTGCTAAGGAATTGAAAGCAGCAGGATTAAATACTGTTTATCTTGCATTTGATGGTGTGACTCCAGAACCTTACATCAACAATAGAGGTAGGGACTTGCTTCCATTCAAGTTAGAAGCAATCGAAAACTGTAGAAAAGCAGGTTTGGGTGTTGTTCTCGTGCCTACTTTGGTTAAAGGTGTTAACGACCATCAAGTTGGTGAAATAATCAAGTTTGCATTCGACCACAATGAAAATATCTATGGTGTAAACTTCCAGCCTGTTTCATTCTCTGGAAGAACTCCTGCTGAGCATGTTGAAGAGCAAAGGATAACAATCCCTGACTTTGTCAATATCATTGCAAATGAAACTGATGGTCAAGTTCCTGTCGATTCTTTCTACCCACCATCTTCTGTAGAGCCAATTGCAGAATTCATATCTTTACTTGACGGTGAGGAATCCGCTAAGGTAACTCTTAACTGTCATGAACATTGTGGAATCGCTACTTATGTATTCAGAGAAAAAACTGAAGGCAGCGGAAAAGACAAATTAATTCCAATCACTGATTTCATTGATGTTGATGATTTATTCGATAAGTTAAAAGAGTATAATGAAAAACTTAAAAGAGGTAAATTCGGGTCACGTAAAAGGGTGCTTGCTGGTTTAACTGGTAATTTGCCTAAAATGGTTCATAGAAGTAAGGCTCCTAAAGATTTGGATATCGTAAAAATATTATTAAACGTATTTGCTAAAGGGGACTATGATGCTTTAGGAGACTTCTCCAAAGATGCAATGCTAATTTCATGTATGCACTTCATGGATCCATTTAACTTTGACGAAGATAGGGTTAAAAAATGTGTAATTCATTATGCAACCCCTGATGGAAGAATCATTCCATTCTGTACAATGAATTCAATGTATCGTCAAAGTGTCGAACAAGAATTTGCACAACCACTAAAACAAAAGAAATAACTTAAATTACTAAAAATCACCTAACTTATTTTGTATTGGGATAATCCCAATACTCGTTTTCTTATTTAATTCAATTTTTTATAGTGATATTAATGGATATTATTAAAGGAAAAACATGGACTTTCGGAGAGAATATCGATACTGATGTAATAATTCCTGGAAGATATTTAAGGACATTCAATCCTCAGGATTTGGCGGACCATGTACTGGAGGGGGAACGTCCTGACTTTACTAAAAACGTCAAAAAGGGAGATATCATAGTTGCTGATGAAAACTTCGGATGCGGTTCATCTAGAGAACAGGCTCCTGTTGCCATTAAAACTGCGGGTGTTGATGCAATAGTTGCCAAATCATTTGCAAGGATTTTCTACAGGAACGCAATAAATATAGGGCTTCCTGTTATCGTAAGTGATATTGAGGCAAAAGATGGGGACATTATAAGTATAGATCTATCAAAAGGAATTTTAATTAATGAATCAACTGGCGAAGAGAAAACCTTCGAACCATTTAAAGAGTTCATGTTAAGCATTTTGGAAGATGGTGGATTAGTAAACCATTATTTGAAAGATGAACAGGGGGCATAAAAATGGATTGTCCAATTTGTGGTTCTGACGATATTGAAATTTTAAATTCAAAGCAAAAATCATCTAAGAAAAAGTTAATCGAAGAATATTTATTGAAATGTGAGGATTGTGGTCATGTTTTTAAAGACATTATTTCAGCAAAAAAACCAAGGCCTTACAGATTAATCATTTCAGAGCAAGACAAATCTCATAAGACTACAATAGATTTATCCCCAAGTGATGAATTAAAATGTGGTGACATCTTACTTTCCGATTTGGGCCAGGTTGAGGTCACAGGTATTGAAATCGGGGATAAAAGGGTTCAAAAAGCTATGCTTGAAGATGTTGATACCATATGGGCGGTTTCTGTTGAAATTCCTGCGCGTATAGGATTTTCCGTTGACTTGCATGGTGAGGTGGATTCCTATAAGTTGGATTTGGAAAGGGATTTCGAAATAGCTCCTGGAGATATTGTCAAAATTGATAAGCATATTGTCAAAGTACATGTTATTAAAACACAAGAGAGAAAATTAACTTCTGGATTTGCAAAAGCAGGAGTAATTAAAAGAGTATATTCAAAACCAGTTAAATTTAACAATTATGATTATGATTTAACTAAGGATATTTTTAAGAAAACATCATAGAGTGAACTTAATGAAAGTATATATTGAATCTTACGGATGCACATTTAATAAAGCCGATGGTCAAATTATAGCGGGTAATCTGCAGGAAAATGACATTGACATAGTTGATTCCATTGAAGAGGCTGATGTGATTATTGTAAACACTTGTTATGTTAAATTGCCTACTGAAAATAAGGTTACATATAAAATCCAAAAGCTTCAAAAGGATTTTCCTGATAAAAAGATTATTGTTGGGGGTTGTATGGTCGAAATTGATCCTGAAAAATTGGATAAAATCGGACCGAACTGCTCATGGATTGGACCTCATCAGTTAAATAAGGCTGCTGATGTTGTTAATGGTACTTATTGTGGAGAAGTCATTCGTGAATGTGGATTTTCAAAGGAGCCTAAGGTTGGAGTTCCTAAAGTAACTGACGACAGTCTTATTCATATTATTCAAATTTGTGAAGGTTGTTTGGGGGCATGCACATTTTGCTGTACTCGATTCGCTCGTGGGCCATTAAACAGTTATCCAATTGAAGATATAGTTGCAGAAGCAAAGAAAGCTATTGAAAATGGGGCCTGTGAGATTCAACTCACTGCACAGGATACTGCAGCATTTGGACGTGACAGTGGTGAGAAACTATCTGATTTAATTAAAGAAGTGGCTAATTTAGATGGAGATTTCAGAGTTCGTGTTGGAATGATGCATCCTAAAAACATTTTAAATGATGTTGATGAAATAATTGATGCAATGAAACATCCGAAGGTATATAATTTTATACATTTACCTGTCCAATCAGGAAGTGATAAGGTTTTATCTGAAATGAGACGGGGTCATACAGTGGACCAATACTTGGATATTGTATCAAAGTTTAAAAGTGAAATTCCAGGTTTGGCTCTGGCGGTCGATATAATTGTTGGTTATCCCACTGAAAGCGATGATGATTTTGAGTTAACTGTTAAATTACTTGAGGAAATCAAACCAAGTATAATTCACTTGTCCAAATATCAGCATAGGAAAGGTGCAATTTCATCTTCACTTCCAGAAATTCCACGCGATGTCATGAAAAAAAGATCAAAATTTTTATCTGAAATTAAATCAAAAATAACCGAAGATGAAAACATCGATTTGATTGGTTCCATTCAAAATGTTTTAGTTGTTGAAAAAGGTTCTAAAGGTGGATTTATTGCTAAAACTGATTCATATATTCCAGTAATAGTTCATAATGTTGAATTAGGAACTTTTGTTAATGTTAAAATAACTGAAGCTACGGCAACTTATCTAATAAGCGAGTTATTGGAAGAATAATTTTTAATTTTATATTTATTCTTATTTTTATTATCTTGTTAATTTGTATCCTTTAATTTTTTTTAATATCTATATTTTTTTCTAAATTTGAAAAGCATATTCTATCTGTTGATATGTTATAATATAGACGAATAATAACCATTTTTACCGATACCTTTATATACTATTGCATACTATCTTTTAATTGGAGGTGTAATAATGAGTGAATTACCAATCGCACCAGTCGGTCGTATCTTAAAAAATGCTGGCGCACAAAGAATTAGTGACGATGCAAAAATTGCATTAGCTGAAGCATTAGAAGAAAAAGGTGACGAAATCGCACAAAAAGCTGTTAATTTCGCACGCCACGCTGGTAGAAAAACTGTAAAAGCTGAAGATATCAAATTAGCAATCAAATAGATTTACTAATTGGTTATTTTCGATATAGCTTAGATAATAAAATCTATTGGCCATTTTCTTGGTCAATTTTTTTTATTTTTAAATTCCTTATTGCTTGTTCTATACAATTGAGAAAACTTTATATATTACTTTTTACAGATTATAGTATGTTGTATAGGACCGGTGGTCTAGGGGTATGATTCCTCTTTGACGTGGAGGAGATCACGAGTTCGAATCTCGTTCGGTCCATATGCCATGGTAGTTCAGATGGGAGAACGCTAGACTGAAGATCTAGATGTCGCTGGTTCAAGTCCGGCCCATGGCATTATCTGATTTTTTTATGATTTTTTAAATTTATTTTAAAACTAGTTTATTTTAGATTTTTTTAAAAATAAGGTGGAATAGATTAAAAAAAGGTGATGGGTAGATTTTTTTAATCTTTTTTGGTTAAGGTAATTGGTTTTGGTGTTACTTGTGTGTTTTCTCTTAACTCTTTGTATCTTTTAACAATTTCGTAACCTTGATCACTACCAATTATGTCTGCGCCCGCAGTTAAAATCTGGTTTGCGAATTTATAATTGTCGATTCCTCCAAAGATTTCGATTTTGATTTTTGGAGCATGTTTTTGTATGATGTTGATGTCGTTCACATTTTCGAAGATATGGTTTGGGGATACAAATCCTGTTGCGGTTTTCACATAATCTGCTCCACCATTCTGTGACACTTTAGCAGCATTTGCCTTTTGATAGTCTTCCAAAGCTTTGGTTTCGATGATTACTTTTAAAAGTTTGTCTCCAATTATTTCCTTGATTTGCTTAATTTCATTTTCAATCAAGTCGTATTTTTCATCTTTCAAATAACTTAAATTGATTACTACTTCAAATTCGTCTACACCTTTGTCAAGGAGGGCTTTAGCTTCAGCCACTTTGCTTGCGGTATCTTCAAATCCTAACGGGAATCCGATAACACTTCCAACCTTAACTTTGCTGCCATCTAAGATTTCTTTTGCAAGTGAAACGTATGTAGGTGAAACAACTACTGAATTGAAGTTTAACTCTTTTGCTTTTTCAAGAAATTCTTTCATTTCACTTTCAGTAATGATGTTATTTAAATTTGTGTAGTTGATGAGTTTTGCCAACTCTTTTGAATTTTTTATATTATACATTTTACCACTCTCTTAATTAGTTAGTATTTATACGAACATATATTTAAATATTGTTATCATAATTTTTTCATCATGTAAGGTCCTAGCTTTTCATAGCCAAATTTTCGGTAATAGTTTCTGGATCCGATTCCGCTAATGATTGCCACTTCCTCGCTACCATTGTCAATGGCTAAATTTTCAGCTTCTTTGAGAAGTTTTTCCCCAAATCCTGTATGTTGACCGATTTTTGGATTTTTATCTCCAATTTTTATCAGGTTTCCATAAACGTGCAATTCTCTCACAAGTGCAGTTTTATCGGTTATTTCTTCTCTGAAATGGTTTTTGGAGGGGAAACGTAATCTTAAAAATCCTGCAATGCTTTCTTCGTTGATGTCTTCAATTGATAAAAAGTTTTCAACGCCATCACATGCTTTATATGTTTCTCTAAACATTTCAAAGTCATCCAAACCATATTCTTTTGATGTCTTTTTATGTCCGATTTCACGACATCTGATGCATTGGCAATTGATATGCTCTTCATCGAGTCTGTTGTAAACCAATTCTCCAAGATTGGACTTTTTGACTCCTGCTTCAATGAGCGTTGACGGGATGTCCCTTTGAATACGCATTGTTCTGACCCATTTTGGAAGAATCTTTTTGATTTTAACTATTAGTTCTACAGCTTCCTCGTCGGTATATGGTGCATATTTTCCTTCAGCCCATAAGTCATATAGCTCACTTCCCTTTGTGACAAGGCATGGGTAAATCTTAAGCATGTCCGGCTTGAAGTTTTCATCGCTGAATAACTGCTTGAACATTTTCAGGTCCTGTTTCTCATCTGAAAACAGGCCTGGCATCATATGCATTGCCACTTTAATGGCCGAATCTCTCAAAAGCTGATTTGCTTCAATAACATCAGCAATGGTATGTCCTCTTTTGATTTTTTTATATAAATCATCGGACAATGTTTGGACGCCCAATTCGACACGTGTAACTCCAAAATTAAGCATTCTGTTAATGTGCTCTGTTTTACAGTAGTCTGGACGTGTTTCAAAGGTCATTCCAACGCATCTGACTTTTGAACTTTCATTTGCACTTTGAACATCATCAATTAGCACATAGTCATTAGGGGGATATGATTTAAAAACTCCCTTTTCAAATGATCTTATTTCATCATAATCCAAGTTATAATCATAATTTTCAGGTTTGTTTTCAATAATCAATCCAAAATCTGTCATTGCCTTTAGGCATTGTGATACAAACCATTCTTGATAGCATAAATCTCTTGACGGGAATGTTCCTCCCATAATGATTAATTCCACCTTGTCAATAGGGTGGCCGATCTTTTTCAGCTGTTTCAACCTGTTGAAACATTGTACATAAGGATGGAATTCGTACATTCTGCCCCTAAGTGCAGCAGGTTCCTCACCGGTATAGCTTGGAGGAGCAATATCGCTTTCAGGACAGTAAAAGCATCTTCCATGTGGGCATTTATGTGGATGGCACATAACTGCAACAATAGCAACGCCTGACATGGTTCTTGTAGGTTTTTTCTTCAGTATTCCGGAAACGATTTCTTTCTCTTCAGGTTTTGCAAATTCAAGAATGTCTGCGTTGCTCATGAATCTTGATAATTTTAAGTCACGACAAAGTTGCCTTTTTTCAACTTCAAGCTCACGTCGAGTAGATATTTTGCCATCTAAAATATCTTCAATTATTATCCGACATGCTTTTTCCATTATTTCGACCTCTATAATTAATAGTTAATTTTATATAGTGGTTTCATTTAAATAGTTAATGATTTATATTATTAAATAAGGTGATAAAATGAAAATTAAAGAATTTATTGGATGCACTGTTTTAGACAAAAATGCATACGAAGTAGGTAAAGTCGCTAATGTTGACTTCGATACTGAAACTGGTAAAATCGAAAACATTTCTTTAACTTTACAAAAAAACATTTTCTCTAGAGATGAACTTGAAATCAGCTTTGAAGATATTGCTACTATCGGTGCTTACGTTATCTTAAACAAAGAAATTCCAAAAGAAACCGAAGAAGAAGTAGCTGAAACTGTTGAAGTTGAAATCGAAGATGATGAAGAATAGTCATAGGTTTTAAAAATGGTTTTAGATGCAAGAGATATCGAAATTCCTCTTGACTCTTATGTCCGATATGTTGACACTGGAACAATTGGAAAAGTTGTTGATGAAAGAACACAAGATGGCATTGAATGGGTCAAGATTGATAAAACCAACATGTGGTATCGTGCAAAATTAGTGGAATTACTTGATGAAAAGGACATTAAGAAATCTAATTATTACGATAAGGAAGATGATGGTGAAGTCGATATCGAAACAATGAAAGAAAAGGCAATGGCATTGGAAGACATTGAATTGGATTCTAATGTTGCTGAAGGTGGAGGTTAAATCCACCTTTTTTTTAATTATTTAAAGAATAATACTATTTTTTCTGCAAGTTTTGGACCTATTCCCTCGACTTGTTGCAACTCTTTTTCAGAAGCGCTGCTTAAGTTATCTCCAAATATGTTTACTAGATTTCTAGCTCTTTTTCTTCCAAGTCTTTTAACGCCGACAACTAGTGGAATGATGTCTGTTTTCACACCGTAGTATAGTCTGGCGGATAGGAAATCAAACTCTTTTAAATTAGAATAATTACCCAATACTTCGGAAGTATTTTTTGCAAACTTGACGAGACGTGATGCTTCATAAGCGGATCTTCTAGTTGATGCGGAATAAACATTATATTTATTTTCAATTTCATACTCGTTTCTTTCGTTAATCCACTCAATTAATGAAACTGTAGTCGCCTCAGGGTTTCCAATATCCACGGCAAATAGTCCGCATTCGGATAATTTATCACGCACAGGATCTTTTGATTTTCTTCCCTTAAATGAAATCAATGGCAAATCAGGGGTTTCGGATAACGCATAAATGAACTCTTCAACATTCAGTTCATCCATATCTGAAATGTATTCCTTAATTTTAACTGCTGTTTCAACGGAATAATTGGATTTTGCTATCAGATTACCGAATTCTGTTGTTTTAAGTCCCTCTGGACTTGCTCTGATTATTCCATTTTGGAGCAGGAAACTCAATGCAGTTTCAAGCTCGTATTTTAAGCTTTCCTCAGCAAAAAATGACATTGAAGGGTTATTGCTCATCTGGTATCCGTAAAGTGTTTTCCCGAAAAAGTCGGTCAATTCGTCTAAATTTTTAGAAAGTGATGATGCTATTTGTGCAATGATTTGCCTGTATATGGCATCCTTATTGTCAACTAATTTGGAATTTGTCAGTTCAATTTCCCCATCAACATAATAATCCTGTAAGTTTTGGGCCTCATCCATTGTTTTGGCAATGAGATATGAATATCCCACGTCATCATATTGTGGCCTTCCAGCTCTTCCGGACATTTGCTCATAATCAAAAACTGGTATCGGCTGTGGTCCGTTGCTGGTCCAGCGGGTATGATCTCTTATAACTACTGTTTTTGAAGGAAGATTCACTCCATACATTAAGCTTGGAGTTGCAGTAATCATTAGGATGTTTCCTTTTCTAAATTCATCTTCGATAATTTCTTTTTGCTCGTTGAAAAGTCCTGCATGGTGGAATGCAACTCCCATTTCTGCCGCTTCAGCTAATTTCAGGCATGTGCTTGTTGGAAGTGATCCTTTCTTTTTTGGAACATCAAGCAATTTTTCTGCAACTTCCTTAAACTGTTCCCTCTGTTTCACATTTATCTTTTTGTTGATTTTCTTGGCGACATAGGTTGCCAAACTTTCTGTAAATCGTCTAGTTGAAACAAAAGCAAGTGCTTGTGATTTGTCTTTTATGGCTTTTTCTATAACTTTAACAATCACGTCATTCTTATTTTTTGTATTGAACATTTCAGCATCCAACACTTCTTTGTGTAAAGGCACAGGCCGGTAATCATGTTCGACACAGGTTCCTTCAAGCCACCCTTCAATTTCTTCAATGTTTCTTAAGGTAGCAGAAAGTGCAATAATTCTCATGCTTGGATTGATGATTTTGGCTCTTGTGATTGCTGCTTCAAGGGTAGGGCCTCTAGTATATTCCCCAATCATATGGAATTCATCTATAATTAGGGTGTCAACATCCCTTAGGACATTCCATGAAAATCGTGTAAGTGCATCAAATGACTCGAAAACCATTACTGATAAATCTGCGCTGGATGGGTGTTTTCCTACATTAATGCCGTGTTCTTCAAATGCCTTAAATTCCTTAACTTTCTCATTTTGTATTGAAAGCAATGGGGCTGCATAAACTGCTTTTCCACCATTCAATATGGTTTTAAGTGCAGGCAAGACTCCTAAAACTGTTTTTCCACTTGCTGTTGGAATTGAAATTATATAATTTGAATTATCATCTAAATATCCTGACTCGATTACTGCTTTTTGAGCAGGATTGAAGTCTTTAATGTAGGGATATGCGCTGTTAATTATTTTTTTAATATCAGTATCTAAATTTTCCATTTTAATCATTTAATTTTTATTTTTTTAATATATAATAAAGATTTGCAGAGAGCATTTGAAATATATTTAAAGTAACAGTTATATATTAATAATTATAAAATAGTTACAAATTAAAACAAATAGGAGAATTTACTATGGCAATTAAAGTAGAAGTATTTTCAACAAGTACATGCCCACACTGTCCTGCAGCAATTGATGCTGCTCAAAAAGCAAAAGATAAATTAGGCGATGCAATTGATGTAGAATCAGTTAAAATCGATGACCCAAGTAATCCGGAAAACAGACAAAGAGCCATTGACTATCAAATCATGGCAGTTCCTACTATTGTAATTGATGGTGATGTTTCTTTTGTTGGCGCACCAACCGATGTTGAACTTATTGAAAAATTAGAATCTATGTTATAGATTCTCTCTTTTTTATTCTTTTTAATTAAAATGACTAATGACAATTATACTGGAGTCACAACAGGTACAATAGCGACAGCTTGTTCTCTAGCCGCTTTGGATGCAATTTTAGATAGTTCTGATATTGCTTGCGTTAAGGTTGAAACTCCCAAAAAAACATTAGATATCATTATAGATGAATGCAATGTTTTATCTTCATGTAAAGCATATGCTGTAGCTCATAAAAATCCATATAACGATCCTGACGTTACAGTGGATTTGGCTATAATTTCCACTGTTGAACTGTTCGACAAAACGGATGAGGAATCTAATGTTATAATTACTGGGGGAGAGGGCGTTGGTAAGATTACAAAGCCCGGACTTCAGATTCCTGTTGGGGATTATGCAATTAATCCAGGTCCACGCCGTATGATTGTTAAAAATTTATCAGATAAAATTCCTGAAGGAAAAATTGCTAAGGTTACTGTTTCTATTCCCGAAGGTAAAAAAATAGCTAAAAAAACCATGAATCCTAAACTAGGTATTATAGATGGCATATCTGTTTTAGGAACAACTGGTATTGCAAGATCAATGTCCAGCGATGCTTATAAGAATTCCATTGTCACTCAATTGGATGTGGCACTGGCTTCAAACATTGAGGAATTGGTGTTCGTTCCGGGCAATATTGGAGAGAAATTGGCCTTGAAACAGCTGGAAGTAACAAAAGAGCAGATTGTTCAAACGGGTAATTTTGTTGGTTTCATGTTTGAAGAGGCAGAAAAGCGCGGAATAACAAAATTCACATTTTTTGGCCATATGGGCAAGCTTATTAAAGTGGCTGGAGGAATATTCGACACCAAACATGCCGTGGCGGATGGAAGACGTGAGATAATGGTTACTCATGCTGCTTTATGCGGAGCTGATAGGCAACATCTTCAAAAACTATTTGATTCCAAAACAACCGACGATATGATGGATATTTTAAATGAAATCAATTTATCTGTTGAAGTTTCAAATAGTATTGCATCTGCTATTAAAGATAGGTGCAAGCAACGTTTTGATTTGGATTTGAATGTAATATTGGTTGACATGGAAGGAACCTATTTAAACAGTAATATGGAAATTATCCCTAAGAAATAATTTCAGAACATATTTGCCATTTTTCACGAAATACTTTTTTTTATTTTCATTTTCCCATTTAGTGGGAATTATATTCACTGTTGTTGTATTCAAGCAGTCTTCCGACATGACGTGTTTCAAAGAACATGTCTTTTTTAGCCAGGACTATAATAACTGCAACCACTGTTATTACAATGGTTTCCAGACATTTTGTCTCGGGGGTTAACGCTATTTTCTCCTGCATGAAATTGACGAAGAAATGGAATATCATGCAAGCCAATATCGAACGGTCGCTTTCAAGATAGACCCATGTAATGACAAATCCCATAGGGATTCCGCTCACAAAGAAGTTGATTACATAAAGAGGATTCACCATAAGTCCTGCCTGATAGGTTCCAGAAATAAAGATTAAAGGAAGATGCCATAAAGACCATAACACTCCAAAAATCATTGATTCCCAGAACCAGTTCATGTAGTTACCGATTGAATCCTCACAGTATCCTTTCCATCCCACTTCCTCAATTATTGAAGCAATTGTAATGGTAATGAATGCTCCGGCTATTCCAACACCGGTAAAAGAAAAGCTTTCGGTAAAGGAAAACTGGTCAAGCGGTTGTCCAAAGGCTAGCGACAAGAGAATAGAACAGACTATTACTATCGCAAATACGATTATTGCCCAGACTACATTCAGCCATTTTACTTTGTAAAAACCGACAATCTTATTCTTGAAGTCTTGCTTAAGCAGGTCTGAGCCTGACAACATAATGAAAACTGTAGACACAATTGCTGGAGCCATAAGACCTATCAGCATAAGTAATGGACTGATGCTTTCTGGCAAAAAGATTGCAGGAATCCAAAATATCCAGGTAAAAACATATGCCAGAGCAAAGAAGAGAACTGGTTTATATTTGTAGTTTCCGGTATTGTTCACTCGACCGCCTCCATATCACTCTTGTCAATCAGATCGTAAATGAAACTCATTGTACCTTTTTCTGCTCCGAGAAGTTTTTCGGTCATGTCTATAAAGACGAAAATATCTTGTTCACTAAATGTGCCTTCATTAAATGTAGCGTCGCTGATGATAAGGAGCATCTTAACGCGCTCAGGTATATTGTCGCATTCAAAGAGACCTTCATTTACTCCTTCTTTTATAACATCGGATAAAAGTGGAGTAAGAGTATAAATCAATTTTTGTCTAACCTTATAGTGCATTAGCACATTCTCAGGTTTGAAAAGAGTGTCCTTTATGGGTTGTTCTGTTTCGGCAGGTTTCATCGATGAAAGTATCCCTACTATTTTTTGAGGTACTGTAATATCCATTCTGATAATCTGCTCTGCCATTTCGGTCTCACTGTCGATCATCATGTCTATGACCTCTTCGAGCATCTGCTCTTTACTTTGGAAATGGTAGTAATATGTGCCTTTTGCTATCTGCGCCCTTTCTATGATTTCATCAACACTGGTATTCTCGTATCCACGTGTAAGGAACATATCATAAGCTATCTTTAACAGCTCTTGTTTCCTTTTTTCACCTTTTTTCATAATTGCCTCCAATAATAAACCCTTGGTTGGTTTTTATATTATAATTAACCTCATATTATTGTAAATAATTTTCCGACTATTAGTCGGTTTTTAGTTTTTAATTCTAATATGATGATTATCCTATATAAATGTTATCGCAAAATGGGTAATGTGTTTGAATATGAAATAAAAGAAAACATGAAATATTTATTATGGGAAAAAGTTTAATCTTTTAAAGTCCAATAAAATCATACACAAAATTAATTATAGTAAACTAGTGAAACAAATTCAATTAGTTTTAATATCTAATGTTTTAAGAGATTTTTTCTTCAATAAGACATTAAATTTGATTTTTTTAACATTGATTTTACTGATAGGATATTTATTTAAACAATAATTTTACTATATAATATTAGTAATGAAAATTGGAGTTTAAATTTTATGAAAATAGCTATGGTTGGTCAGTTCCCTCCTCATGTTGGAGGTGTTGGAGTTCATATTCACACTTTATCCAAACAGCTAGTCAAGGAAGGCCATGAAGTTTATGTAATCACATATCCTCACAAGGATATCAAGGATATTGATGGAATACATGTCATAGGAACTAAGGGACTCAATATTCCAGGCGTAAGAGGATTAATGTTCAAGAAAAATGCAAAAAAAGCGTTGGAAAATCTTTTGGAAAAGGAAGATATTGATATTATCCATGGACATTATTTGTTCCCTGCAGGTGCTGCGGCTGTTGAAGTTGGAAATGAACATGGGATTAAAACATATGTGACAGCTCATGGTTCTGACATGTTTGAATTATATAAAACACAACCTCTAATGAGATCAACACTTAAAAAAGTTTTAAAGCGTGCTGATGTGGTACTTGCTGTCAGTAATGCTTTAAGGCATGAAATCATTGCAACTGGTGTTGAAGGGATTGCAAGCAAAACAAGATTGTCTTGGAATTCAGTGGACATCAATAAATTTTCAGCAAAAGAAAATACAACTTTCAAAGAGGAAAACAGGCTGGAAGATAAGCCGATTGTTCTTTTTGTAGGCAATCTGATAAAAAGAAAAAATGTTGAATCTCTTTTGGAAGCTAAGAAAATAGCAAATAGTGATTATTATCTTGTTATTGTCGGTGATGGGCCTCTCTTTAAAAAATTAAACAATAAAGTCGAAGAAGAGAATATCCGTGATGTGATATTCACCGGCGCTAGAGATGATGTTGAGAATATCATACCAAGCTGTGACGTTTTAGTACTGCCATCATTTTCTGAAAGCTTTGGATTAGTTTTAATTGAGGCGTTAGCATGCGGAAAACCTGTAATTGGCAGTAATGTTGGTGGAATTACTGAAATTATTAATAAAAATGTTGGTTTGCTTGTAAATCCGAATAAGATTTCATCCATCGCTAGTGCAATTGATGAGATAATTAATGATGAAGAGTTAAGGATGGTACTCTCTTTAAATGCAAGAAATCGTGCATTGGACTTTTCAGAAGTGACTATTCCTTATGATGAGGTTAAATGATGGAAAAAAAGGTTAGATCTCCAGGTTCTGCAACAATAATCAATGCAATTGCCACAGGTTGTGGTTCTGCATTTGGAATTGGTTTGGATATTGAATGCACTGCAAAAACAACTTCCGAAGGCATAACATGTTCCAATGATGTCGGTGCGGATAACACCCTGATGGAAATTTGTGTTGAAAAAGTTTTTAATCATTATAACATAGATAAAACTGATTTTGGGATTGACTTAAAGACAAAATCCAATCTGCCAATGGCATCCGGATTATCAAGTAGTAGCGCATCATCTAACGCAATTGTTAAAGTCGTTTCATCAATAATTTCTGAAGAGTTTGATTTGAAACCTTTGGATGATTTGGAAATAATCAACATGGCAATCGATGCGTCCCTTGATGCAGGAGTCACAATCACCGGATCATTTGATGATGCAACAGCATCTTATTTTGGGGGCGTTGTTGTCACTGACAATAAAAATAGGGAGTTCATTATAAAAGAGAAAATGGAAGAGTTCCCAATTTTGGTGTACATGCCTAACTTTTATTCCAAATCTGGCGATACAAATCCTGACAGGATGAAACTGTTGGCACCATTAGTTGAAACTGCATTTGGTTTTGCTAAAAATAAAGATTACTTCAAAGCTCTCAATCTGAATGGATTGATTTATTCAGCAACATTGGGCTTTGATTCAGCAATTGCTATTGATGCATTAGATGCTGGGGCTGTTGCTTCAGGTTTATCCGGAACAGGTTCATCTTTTGTAGCAGTTGCAAGTGAAGATTCAATCGATGATATTAAATACTCTTGGAGCAAATATGAAGGTAAGGTTATAGAAACAAAAGTGGATAATAAAGGTTGTAGGATATTATGAAAAAAAGATATTTGATGCTGGCATTGATAGTATTGATAGTTAGCTTGTCTTTTGTTTCAGCATCAGAAAATGTATCAGTTTCTAATGATTTGGAAGCTGATGATAGTTATTTATCTGTAAGTGATACGTCTGTTGCAGATAATGTGAAAAATAATGTCAATGATAATCAGAATAATGCAGGAGATAATGAGTTAGTCTCTAATGACACTAACACTGCGAATAGTTCCAGTTCAACTAATGGTGCTGTTGCAGATACCAATTCCAGTTCAAATAATGGTAATGTTGCAAATAATAACTCCAGTCAGCAAACCACTCCTGTTGCAAAACAGACTCCTAGTAAAATTGTTACTAAAAATCTTTCATCAACATATGGAACTCAAGTATCTTACACTGTGAAAGTTTTAGATAAAAAGAATAAACCTATTAAAAATCAGGAGGTAGTTGTAACAATCGGTACAAAGTCTGTTACAAAGTTTACTGATGCTAAGGGGGTTGCAACTTTCACTTGTAACTGTCAAGCTGGCAGTTATGTAATAAAATATAAAGTTGGTAAATTAACCGGTTCAAATACATATAAAGTTAAAAATAAAATCACTTTAACTACCTTGAACTGGGGTCTTAAGGGAGATGTTTCTAAGATTAAATTGATTAAGAAGAACATGCCTAATAACGCTTGGGTAAAGAAAGCTGTTGCAGCGACTAAAAAAGGAATTCCTCTTTTAACTTTTAAAGGAGGTAAAGGCAAAGTTGTCTTCATGACTGCTGGTGTTCATGGAAATGAATTGTCCTCCCAGGTTGCAGCAATGAAAATGATTAAACATTTAACTGACACTCCAATTAAGGGAACCGTTTATATAATTCCTTTTGTTAATGTTAAGGCTATTTCCAAAAAGGTCAGATATACTGATAAAGATTTTAATCGTATAGCTGCAAACTCAGGTACAATCCCTAATAAGATTGTAAAATTGGTTGTTAAGTATAAATGTAATGCATACGGAGATTTCCATACCACAAAACCGGGAGGAGTTCCGGGTAAAAATATCGTTATGGGATCTAAAGGTCCAGCTACCCAGAGTGCAAAGCTTACAAATTACATTGCTAAATATTGTAAGGTAAATAAAAAGATTTACAAGTATGCCGGTGAAGTATATCCTGGTGCAATATCTGACAATGTTAATAAAAAAGGCATTCCTGCGGTAATCTGTGAAGTTATGCTTCCACACAATACTGTGACAACAAAAACTGTAACTACATCATATAACATGATGAAATATCTGTTAAAATTCAATTCAATATTATGAGGATAAAATGAAAAAAATTAATATTATTCTCATTTTATTATTTTTCTTTTTTATTATTTCTGCCGTAAGTGCAGAAAATGATTTAAATTCAACTGATTCTGATTCGCTACTTTTGAAAAATTCCACCAGTGATGTTTCTTTAGAAGTGTCTAAAATTGAAACCAAAGATTTGGTCAAATATTATAAAAATGATTCTCAATTTGATTTTAAAGTTTTAGATGACGATAATAAACCAGTTTATAATAAAACTGTTCTGTTGAATGTAGCTGGGAAAAATTATACGAAAGTAACCGATTTGGAAGGCAAGGGATTTTTGAAAATAAATTTAAACCCTGGCAAATATAAGATAACTACTTACTGTGATAACAAATCTGTTGTAAATTCAATTAAGGTGCTTTCCCGTGTTTCATCAAAGGATGTCACATCAACTTACGGAACGCAAACAAAGTTCACGGTTAATGTTTTAGACAAGCAGGGTAAAGTCATGAAAAATGAGTTGGTTACTTTTAAGGTAAATGGCAAAAACTATCAATCATACACCAATTCAAAGGGTACTGCTACTTTAAAGCTTAATTTATATGCAGGATCTTATGTTATCACTTATGCTGTTGATGGTATTTCCGGCAAGAACAAGTATAAAGTTAAAAATTATTATAAGGTTCTGATTTACAAATGGAAATCTGGTGCTGATGTGACTAAAAACAAGAAAATCAAATCCAATATTCCAAACTCCGCATTAGTTAAAAAGGTCGTAAAAGCCGCAAAATCAGGCACTCCTGTAATCAAATTTAAAGGCGGCAAGGGCAAGGTGGTTTTCATGACTGCAGGGGTTCATGGAAATGAGTTATCTTCTCAAGTTGCTGCAATGAAGCTAATAGCATATTTGGAAAAGAATCCGATTAAGGGCACAGTTTATATTATGCCATTCATGAATCCTAAAGCAACAGCATCAAATGTTAGGAATTATCATGGGCTTAATTTAAATTCCAAAGCTAATGTTAAAGGAACAATATCTTATAAAACAGTTAAGTTGATTGTTAAGTTCAAGTGTAAGGCATACGGTGATTTCCACTGCACAAAGCCTGGTGGAAAACCGGGTAAGGATGTTGCGATGGGAACTTACAAACCAACTCTAAAAAGTGCCACTCTCGCTAAATACATTGCAAAAAAGAGTAAAGTCAAATATTTGATTTATAAAAAAGCAGGTACGGAATATCCTGGAGCTTTGGAAGATATGGTTAGTCTAAAGCGTATTCCTGCAGTTACTTGTGAGGTCATAACTCCACATGGATACATTGCTAAGGGTTCAGCAACCAAATCACTTTCAATGATGAAGTCATTTTTGAAATTTAGTAGTTTAATTTAATATTAAACATATAGTTTAAATACTAGTATAATAATAAATTATATTATTATCATTATTATCAATTTGGTGATTTTTTTGAATGGAAGTTATGAGGAGATATCTTTTAAAAATAAAAAAGAAGCTGAACAACTTCTCAAAAAATCAAGAGAACGCATTGATGAAATTGATAATGAATTATTTGATTTAATTTCTCAGAGAACATCTCTTGCGAAAGATATAGCTCTCTCTAAGGAATACATTGGCATGCCAATATTTGATAAGTCTAGGGAAGATGCTATCCATGAAAAAATTGAGAGATTATCTGAAGAAAAAGGTCTTGATGTTGATATTATTGATCAAATAGTAAATATGCTAACTATTTTAAGTAAAAATGAGCAAAAACAAATTTTAAGGAGGAATGTTAATGGGAAATATTAGAACTTCATTTGTTAAACGTTTAGCAAAAGAACTTATTGAAACTCACAAAGGTGTTTTCACTACTGATTTTGAAGAAAACAAAAAATTAGTACAAGAATACTCTACTGTAAGTACTAAACATTTAAGAAATAAAATTGCAGGATATGTTACAAGATTAGTAAGGTTAGAACAAACCAGAGACTAAACTTAGTGCATATTTTTTCTTACTCTTTTTTATTTAATATTTTTTTTATCATTTTGAACTCTTTTTTTGAAATAATTGTTTTTTTAAAGTTTATTAATATGGTCATATAAAAATATATATGAATATTTTGTTTGATTGATAATTTAACAAAATTTCAATGAATTTTTAAGAAATAGGTGAACTTAATGGATTTGATAGTAGTAAAATTTGGTGGAACCTCGGTTGGTGATGGTTCTAGAATTAAAAAAGCGGCGCAGTCCGTCGTAAATGAGTATATGAAAGGTAGTCAGGTAGTAGTTGTAGTTTCAGCAGTTAACAAGACTACAGATGATCTCATTGGATTATCTAATGAGGCTATTGGTAGCGGATTGACTGATAAGCAAAAGGCAGAAATTATGGCTATGGGAGAATTAACTAGTGCTAGATTATTCTCAGCAACTATTGAATCATTAGGTGTGAAGTCTGAATTTATTGATCCTTATAATGAGTTATGGCCAATCATAACTGATTCTAATTCATTAGAAGCAAAAATTGATTTAAATACCACTCATAAAAAAACTGATGGTATTAAACAACTTGTTAATCAAGGTGTTATTCCAGTAATCTGCGGATTTTTAGGAAAAGGACCTAGTGGTGAAATCACAACATTAGGAAGAGGTGGAAGTGATATTACTGCATTCTTAATGGGTCATTGCTTAGATGCTAATGAAGTTATAATTGTAACAGATGTGGATGGTGTAATGTCAACTGACCCGAATAAAATTGAGGAGGCTGAATTGTTAGAAACAATATCAGTTGAAGAATTAAGGGATTTAGCCACCCATGGGGCTCAAGTTCTACACCCTCATGCATTAAAATATAAAGATCCATTAATAAGTGCAAAAATAATTAATTTTGCTAATGTTGACTTATCTTCAAAGGGTACCCGTATTGTCGGACCTTTTGAAGGAGACATGTTAAAATGTGTCACCCTTTATAAAGATCCTATTTCACTTATAGCTATTGTTGGCGAGGCTATGCTTAAAAAAGTTGGTTTGATGGCAAAATTAACAACTAGTCTTGCTGATGAGGGCATTAATATTTTTGGCGTATCTGCAGGTCAGAATTCAATAACTGTTTTCGTTGATAAAACCGATTCAAACAAAGCATATCATTTATTACATCAGTTGGTTATAGACACTGATGTTTTAAGCTCATTATCTCTTGGAAGAGACACAGCTATGATTACTTTTGTCAGTCCGGATATTATTGAAACTCCTGGTATTATATCAGATATTACAGAACCACTTAGAAAAAATAACATTAATATTTTAGAGATTACCTCATCACAAACAGCAGTCGTTTTATTTGTTGATTGGGAAGATGGTGAAAAAGCTCATAAACTTATTAGCGAGGTTTTAGAATGAATTTTGAAGGAACTTATGTTGCAATGGTTACTCCATTCACAAAAGAAGGAACTCTTGATGAAGAGGGATTTAGATCAAATATTAATTACTTAATCGATAAAGGTGTCAACGGTTTGGTTGGCGCAGGAACAACCGGTGAATCTGCTACAATGACCCATGAAGAACATCACAAAGTCATTGAAGTGTTAGTTGATGAAGTTGATGGAAGAGTTGAAACAATTGCAGGAACTGGAAGTAACGCTACTTCCGAAGCAGTTTCACTTACTCAATTTGCATGTGATGCAGGTGCTGACGCTGCATTGTTAATTACTCCGTATTATAATAAACCTCAACAACATGCATTGGTTGAACACTACCGTACTGTAGCTGAATCTTGTGACATTCCTCTTATTGCTTATAATGTTCCTTCCCGTACTGGAAGTAACATTGAAGTTGACACAGCTGTTGAACTGGCTAAAATTGATGGTGTAGATGCAATTAAAGAAGCTAGCGGCAGTGTTGACAAAGTATCTGATATTTATAGGGCACTTACTCATGAAGGCCTTGAAGATAAGTTCAATATCCTTTCCGGTGAAGATTCATTGACCTTGCCAATAATGGCTGTTGGAGGAACCGGTGTAATAAGTGCATCCGCAAATATTGATGCAAGAAGAATGGTTTTAATGGTGGACAGTATTTTAAATGATGATTACACAAGAGCAATGGAGCTTCATTATGAAATGCTTGAATTAATCAGGGCTCTTTTCGTTGAAAGTAATCCTGTTCCTGTCAAAACTGCAATGAATTTAATGGGACTTCCATCCGGGCCTTTAAGACAACCATTATGTGACATGAAAGAAGAAAACTTAGAAATTCTTAAAAAAGCATTAAAAGATTCTGATTTAATTTAAAGTTGGTAATAATATGATTAAAGTAGCAGTAACTGGAGCTGCTGGAAGAATGGGCTCCGGTATTATTAGAAAAATCACTGAACAAGATGACATGGAAGTTGTTGCAGCTATTGAAATGCCTAACACTCCTCTTGCAGGTAAAGATGCAGGTATCCAAGCAGGAATCGATGAACTTGGCGTTCAAATTGTTGGTTCTGAAAAATTAGAGGAAACTTTAAAATCCTCCGGTGCTGAAGTGTTGGTTGACTTCACTATTGCTCCTGCTGCAGCTGAAGCTATTAGGATTGCTACATCTTGCGGTGTAAATGTTGTTGTTGGAACCACAGGATTTACAGATGAACAAATGGAATCTAATGTTAAAAATGTTAAAGATAATAATGTTGGAGCAGTAATTTCTTCCAATATGGCTATTGGAGTAAACGTATTCTTTAATACATTAAAAAAATTAGCTCCATTATTATATGATTATGATATTGAAATTATAGAAGCACATCACAACCAGAAAAAAGATGCACCGTCCGGAACCGCTATGACTGCATTTGAAGTAATTGCTAAAGAACTTGACCGTGACCCTGAAGAAGTTGGTGTTTACGGAAGAAAAGGTTTGGTCGGCAAAAGAACTTCAGAAGAAATTGGTGTTCATGCTATTCGCGGTGGCGATATTGTCGGAGATCATACCGTGATGTTTGTTGGTGATGGTGAAAGACTAGAAATTAAACATCAAGCTCACACCAGAGAAGTATTCATCGCTGGTGTAATAAGGGCAATAAGATATGTTCCTACAGCTGAAAAAGGTGTTGTTAGTAGCATGAATGATGTTTTAGGATTAGAATAGGTGAGTTATATGGTAAAAGTGGGAGTACTTGGCGCAACTGGTATGGTAGGTCAAAGATTTATTCAATTGCTCGATAACCATCCAGATTTTGAGATTACAGCTTTAGCGGCATCTTCTCGTTCAGCTGGTAAAAGATATGAGGATGCTACTACATGGTATTTGGATAATGAAATGCCAGAGTCTGTAAAAGATATCGTAGTGTGTGAAACTAATCCTGATGACATGGATAACGATGTGGATATTGTATTTTCATCCCTTCCAACAGAATTCGCAGCAAAAGTTGAAAAGGATTTCGCTCGTGACTATGTTGTTGCAAGTAATGCTAGTGCACATAGGATGAAGAAAAATATTCCATTAGTAATTCCTGAAGTCAATCCTGAGTATTTAGACATGATTGATGCTCAACAAAAGGAAAATAATTGGGATGGATTCATTGTAACCAATCCAAATTGTTCAACTATTGCATTGACTTTAACATTAAAACCTATTGTTGATAATTTTAATGTAAATTCAATTAGGGTATCAACCATGCAGGCTGTGTCTGGTGCAGGTTATAACGGGGTTCCCTCTATGGCTATTGTCGATAATCTCGTTCCATACATCGGAAGTGAAGAGGAAAAAATGGAAAGCGAAACCCTTCATTTGTTAGGTTCTTACGATGGTGAGAGTGTAACCGATGCGGATTTCAAATTGAGTGCATCATGTCATAGGGTACCTGTAATAGATGGTCATACCGAAGCAGTGTTTGTTGAGTTGGATAATGAGTTCGACATTGAAGATGTCAAAAGTAAAATGGCAAACTTCAAAGCATTGCCACAAGAACTAAATCTATTCTCAGCTCCTGAAAATCCAGTAATTGTCAAAGAAGAAAATGACAGGCCACAACCTCGTATGGATAGAAATGCCGGTAATGGTATGGCAGTTACTGTGGGAAGGTTGAGAAAAGACCAAGCGTTTGATAATAGTTTCAAATATGTTCTTGTTGGACATAATACTATCCGTGGTGCTGCTGGAGCATCAATATTGAATGCTGAATTAATTAATGATAAAATACTCTAATTTTATCAATTTATTTTTTCTATTTTTTTTAAAATTTTCTAATTTTTCAATCTGTTTTCTTATTCTTTTTAGTTTTAATTATAGGTTAATTTAAGGGTTTAATTTAAATAGTATGAAAATTATAATTTATATCAAGGAATTATATTGTACAATATATCGGAGTTTTCCATTTCATAAAAAATTATGAATTTGAATTCGATATAGGGATAAAATTTAAACTAAGGGATAGAATGGAAATAGGAATTGATGCTGAAAAAGATACTCTACAATCTTTAATTCGATCTTGCCTATTAGAGCTTAATAAATTAAAATATGACTTAACTGAGCTTGAAGTGGAACGGGCTAATGATAACACTCCACAGAGGATAAAAGAACTCGAAAAAGATATTGTAGACAAGGAAAAAGAAGTTTCTGTTATTAAATTCAAAGCAGAAGACGAAATTAACCTTTTGAAAAAACAACTCGATGAGAAGGATATTTTAATTAAAAATCAAGAGGACAGGATCTATGAATTAGATTATGTTAACAATTCACTTGATGAAATTAAGGAATACTTCGCAGAGCAATTAAGGGAATATAAGAAAAAAGAGTTATCCGACGTAAACGAAAGATTGAATGAATCTTTCAAGAGTATTGCTGAAAAAGAAGCCACTATTAATTCACTTTCAAGAACTATTGATGACTATAAAATCAAAGTCATCAAGCTTGAAAACAATGTCGAATCTCAAACTCAAATCATGGAACTTGAAAAAGAGCTTGAACTTAAAAACAATGAGCTTCGTATTAAAGAAAGTGAAATTAATCAAAGAAATAGTGAATTGGATATCTTAAAACAGCAAACAATTCCTAAAGATGAATATATTTCTCTTCAAACTCAGTTTGAATCTGAAATTAGTGCAATGGATGCTGAAATAACTAACTTAAAACAAGATTCTATTCCTAAGGAAGACTATGACAGTCTTCAGTCTAATTTTGATAATGAAATTAAAAAGTTAGATAATCAAATTACTGTTCTTAAAGAAAGCACTATCCCTAAAGAGGAATATGTTAATCTTCAAACTAAGTTAGAGAATGAGATTTCCGCACGTAATAGTGAGCTTGAATACTTGAAGGAAAGATCTATTCCTAAAGAAGAGTATGTTAATCTTCAAACTAAGTTAGAAAGTGAGATTTCTTCTCTTAATAGTGAACTTAAAGATGTAAAAGATAAATCTGTTCCTAAAGATGATTACATCAACCTTCAAACCAGATTTGACAATGAGATTTCCGCTCGTAATAGTGAGCTTGAATACTTGAAGGAAAGATCTGTTTCTAAAGATGAGTATATCACTCTTCAAAATAGATTAGAGAATGAGATTTCTGCTCGCAATACTGAAATCCAACACTTAAAAGAAAGTTCAGTTCCTAAAGAAGATTACATTACACTCAAATCTCAATTTGAATCTGAGATTAATTCAAGAGATAATGAGCTTCGTTACCTAAAAGAACAAACTGTTCCTAAAGAAGATTATTTAACTCTCCAAAATGAGTTAAACAGAAGAAATGATAAAATTAAAAGATTAGAAGAAATTAATAATTTCTTTAATGAGCTTCAAGAGGAACAAGAAGCTTATGAAACTCAAGAAACCACTCCACCTTTCAGGTTAGAGAAAAAACAAGGTAGATAATTCATATCTACTTAACTTTTTTTATTTTCATTCTTTTTAATTCCTTACATCTATCTGCCCTGATAAGTTTGATATTATTTTTCAACATGATGTCATTTAAACAATTTTCCTTATTAAATTTTCAATGTTTGAAGTGTTTGACTCAAAATAATAGGTTCGTTTTGCATTGATTTTGATACTTTTTTCTTAGGACCATATTCTCTTCAATCTTTTTCTTACTTTAATTTACTTTATACCATAAAGTATTTATATAACCTTAAACTCATGTATTAAGTAGAAAGGTTTAGTCAACACTATAAACTTATTTTCTCATGTTGATAATTAAACTGATCTAATTATTTTATAAAATTAAAAAAAGGTGATTATTAATGGCACAAGGACAACCAATTTTTATTTTACCTGAAGGTACTAACAGGTCTGTCGGTAGAGATGCACAAAGAAATAACATTTTAGCTGGTAAAGTATTAGCTGAAACTGTAAGAACTACTTTAGGTCCTAAAGGAATGGACAAAATGTTAGTTGACGGACTTGGAGATATTGTCGTAACTAACGACGGTGTAACTATCTTAAAAGAAATGGATATTGAACACCCTGCAGCAAAAATGCTCGTGGAAGTAGCAAAAACCCAAGAAGATGAAGTTGGAGACGGAACTACTACTGCAGTTATCATTGCTGGAGAATTATTGAAAAAATCTGAAGGATTACTCGATTCTGACATTCACCCAACTATCATTGCTATGGGATACAGAAAAGCAGCAGAAAAAGCTCAAGAAATCTTAGATGAAATCGCAATCGAAGATGTTGATTCCGAAACCTTAATGAAAGTAGCTATGACTGCAATGACTGGTAAAGGAACTGAAGCAGCACGTGAACCATTAGCAAAATTAATCGTAGATGCTGTAGAAGCTGTTGCTGACGATGACGGTGTTGACATTGACAACATTAAAATCGAGAAAAAAGATGGAGCTGTTGTTGAAGAATCCAACTTAGTTGAAGGTGTAATTGTAGACAAAGAAAGAGTACACCCAGGTATGCCATCTGAAATCAAAGATGCAAAAATCGCATTAGTCAACGCTCCTTTAGAAGTTAAAGAAACCGAAACCGATACTCAAATCACAATCACTGACCCTGCTCAAATGCAAGCTTTCATCGAACAAGAAGAAAAAATGGTCAAAGATATGGTTGATAAAATTGTTGCAGCAGGTGCTAACGTATTATTCGCACAAAAAGGTATCGATGACTTAGCACAACACTACTTATCCAAAGCTGGTGTTTTAGCAGTAAGAAGAGTTAAAAAATCTGACATTGAAAAATTATCCAGAGCTACCGGTGCAACCGTTGTCACTAACTTAGATGACTTAACCGCTGATGACTTAGGACAAGCTGGAATCGTAGAAGAAAGAAAAATCTCCGGCGATGACATGATCTTTGTCGAAGAATGCTCCGGTGCAAAATCCGTAACCTTATTCGTAAGAGGAAGTACCAAACACATTGTAGATGAAATTGTAAGAGCAATTGAAGACGCAATCGGTGTAGTTGCTGCTACCGTAGAAGACGACAAAGTTGTTGCAGGTGGAGGAGCTCCTGAAATCGCAATGGCTAAAAAACTCAAAGACTACGCAGAATCCATTTCTGGTAGAGAACAATTAGCTGTAAACGCATTCGCAGAAGCTTTAGAAATCGTACCAAAAACCTTAGCTGAAAACGCAGGTTTAGACAGCATCGACTCCTTAGTAGACTTAAGAGCAGCACAAGAAGAATCCGCTTACATGGGATTAGACGTATTCACTGGTGAAGTTGCAGACATGAAAGAAGCTGGCGTAATTGAACCAAAACGTGTCAAAAAACAAGCTATCCAATCTGCATCCGAAGCAGCTGAAATGATCTTAAGAATCGATGACGTAATTGCATCAACCAAAGGCCCAGAAGACATGGGTATGGACCCTTCCGCAATGGGCGGAATGCCTCCAATGATGTAAATATGAAGAAATTTTCATAATTTCTTTTCTTTTTTTATTTTTTTATGTACTCAAATAGACTTATTTTTAAAACATCACTCGATGATGAGATATTTTACTTGAAAGACACTATTTTAATTAACTTTAAACACAATCGTAATGGTGTTTCCACTTCGGAACTTAACGGTGGATATTGCGATAGGTATGATTCAGTTTTCAATCAGCATTTATCTCAGGAAAAGATTGATTATCTTGTTGACCATGATGTTTGTGACTACCTGATAAATGAATGTGGCTTAATGGATATTGATTCAAATTTTTCAACTGGTTTGATTACATTGGCTGAAATGAAGAATTCAAGCATAGTAACAAAATCATTTAAAAATGTTGAAGTGACAGCTATATCAACTGCTGGCGTTAGGACAAATGCTTCAAGAGCAGGTGATGTCGCATCATATTGGCAGGAAAATGGCGAGTTTCATTTCGGAACAATAAATATAATTCTGCTTTTGAATGTTAAATTATCCAAATCAACATTAATGGAAGCGTTCATGACAGCTACCGAAGCCAAGACAGTTGCCCTAAGTAACTTAAGGATTCCTTCACAGTATTCTAACGGATATGCAACAGGAACTGGCACGGATGGTATTTGTATTTTTTCAAATCTTGATTCAAATGATGAGGTCACTAATGCTGGAAAGCATTCAAAACTCGGTGAGTTAATAGGAAAATGTGTAATAGAATCTGTCACAAAAGCCATTGGAAAGCAGGTTTGGATTACAAATAATTCACAGTCACATGTTTTGGTTCGTTTAAACAGATATAAACTTGATATCAATGATTTTTATGATAATTTGGATTATGATAAATTTGAATTCATAAAACAATTGAAAATTGATGCTAAAAATCAGGATAATGTGGCAATTGCTGCATCAGTTTTAAATCTGATTGATGAGGTCAATAATAATCTGATTAAAAAAGAGGATGCATTATATTTAGCTAAAAAAATAGTAAAAGAGAATTGTAATAGTTATCCAATAAAAGAATTATTGGAATATTGGATAAGCTATTTCATTCGGTTGGATTAAAGTCGACTATGTCTCCGTTATCTTTAACGATTTTTGCAATGGATTCCTCAGCGGCATTTAATTTATCATTACAAACTTTGACAAGTTGCATTGCATTGTTAAATTCTTCAATAGCGTCATCTAAGGGTACATCTCCGTTTTCCAATTTGTTAACGATTTCTTCTAATTTTTCCAAACTTTCTTCGAAACTTAAATTTTCCATTATATCACCTGTGTATTAATTGTCCCGTCATCAAATTCAATGTCTAATTTGTCTCCAGTTTTAACGTCTTTTGCTGATGATATGACTTTATCACCTGTTTTTGCAATTGTATATCCTCTTTTCAATGTTAAAAGTGGATTTAGAATTTCTAGTTTTTCAATATTTCTCAGATAGGCATCCCGTTTAGGTTTTGTTATTTCTTTTGGATTTTTCAAAACAATTGAATTTTCTAATTTGAACAGTTTGTTCTTATTTTCAGAAATAATGTTTTTGGATGCGAAAGCCAATTTATTGATTAAATGATCCAAGTTCATCTCTTTTATTTCATAAATGGATTCGGGATTTTTAAAGATTTGCTTTTGGGAAATATTTTCCAATTTAACCTTATTATGTTGAATCTTTGTTTCAATGGTTTTATTTAATCTTTTATTCAATTGACTTATCTTAAATGTGACCTCACTTAATTGGGGGACTGCACGTTCGGCCGCTGCAGTAGGAGTTGCTGCCCTTAAATCCGCAACAAAATCTGAAATTGTGAAATCAATTTCATGTCCCACAGCACTGATTACTGGAATTCTACAGTTATAGATTTCACGTGCAACAATCTCTTCATTAAATGGCCATAAATCTTCAATGCTTCCTCCGCCTCTTCCAACAATCAGTGTGTCAATATCAAATTCTTGAGCATGTCTGATTTGGCGCACGATTTGAGGCGCCGCCATATCTCCTTGAACTAATGTGGAAAATACTAAAATTTCACATTTTGGATATCTTCTTTTGATTGTTGTGATGATGTCCCTAATTGCAGCTCCGGTCTGAGCTGTAACAACTCCAATTTTTTTAGGATATTTTGGGATTTCTTTTTTGTGTGCATCGTCAAATAATCCTTCTTTTTCAAGTTTTTTCTTCAGCTGTTCAAAGGCAATGTGCAATTCTCCTATTCCGTCCTCTGTAATTCTGGTGGCATATAGCTGATAGTATCCGTTTTTTTCATAAACTTCAATTTTACCTTTGATAATCACTTTCATGCCGTTTTTAGGTTCGAATTTAAGGAATCTTTTGTTGCCCTTAAACATCACAGCACTGATTTGGGAATTTTTATCCTTAAGGGTGAAATAACTATGTCCGCTAGGATATGTTTTATAATTGGATATTTCCCCTCTAATGTAGATGTTTCTTAAATTGACATCCATTTTCAGTTTTTTGTTGATGTAGGCATTAATTTGCGATACTGTTAAATATTCATCGTCCATATATCACACCTTTAAAGCAATATTGTTATTATATTGTTTGTAATAAATACAATTTTTCTTTTTTTAAATAGATTATTAAGGTAAATGTATTTTAAATTGAAAGAACAATATAAAAAACAAGGTGTTTTTATGAGAATTAAAGATGAATTATTTGGTAAAGAAGTTCTCGATGCAGAAATCCAAATTGTCGGTAAAGTCACTGATGTCGTGTTTGACAAGGACACTTTTGAAATTACTGATTTGGTAATTAAAAAAACAGGATTTTCTGAACAAATTAAAGCTAGTGAAAATTTGGTTCCTTTGGAACTCATTAAGGTAATAGGAGATAAGGTCCTTCTTAAAGGTGAAGATGATATTTAACTGATTGATATGGTTTCTAAAGAATATTTGATTAGTTTATTGAAAGAAAATGAAGTATTTCTTGAAGGGGATTTTACTTTATCGTCTGGAAAGAAAAGTAACTACTACATTAACATGAAAAAGGCTATTACAGAGCCTGAAATTTTATCTACAATTTCTAAATTAATCACTGAAAAGGTTGATGTTGATGAAATAGATAAAGTTGCAGGTCCAGCATTGGGAGCGGTTCCAATAGCTACAGCAGTTTCACTTGAATCAAAACTTCCATTATTGATGATTCGTAAGGAAAAGAAAGGCTATGGTACATCTAAATTAATCGAAGGCGAACTCAATGAAGGGGATAATGTCATCGTCGTTGAAGATGTTTCAACAACAGGAGGATCTCTTTTAAAAGCCATTAAAGCTATTCAAGACAATGGAGGAAATGTAAAAAGAGCTTTTGTTGTCGTTGACCGTCAAGAGGGAGCAATTGAAGAATTTGAAAAAGAAGGAATTGCATTAGAACCTTTAATTTGTGTTAATGAATTTTTTGATTAAAAAAAGAAAAAAATAATGATGAATATTATTTCATCATTTTTTTACATGATGGACAAAATGAGGAAGTTCATCAATGATTATGCTGAATGCGGTTTTTACAGCATTTGGAGAACCTGGCATAGAAAATATAACTGTTTTTTTATAAATTCCAGCGGTAGCTCTTGAAAGCAATGCTGCAGCGCCGATTTCCTCATAGGATTTTGCTCTAAATATTTCTCCAAAACCATCTAATTTTTTTTCGAATAGTGATTCAACAGTTTCAACGGTAATGTCACGGGGATCAAGACCGGTTCCTCCGGTTGTTAGGATAACATCAATGTCATCGGAGATCATCTCTTCAATAGCATTAATCAAATCTTCCTTTTCATCAGGTATTAGTGACCTACCTTTCAAGGTATATCTTGATTCAATTTCTTCTGCCATGTATTGGCCGGACAAATCTGCCTTTTTTGATTTTCTACTATCGCTGAGAGTAATTACTCCGCAAGTGATGTCCTTTGAGGATTCTTTTTGATGTTCGTTTGCTGTTTCACTTTTCATTTTACCACCTATTTGTCAGTTTCGAGAAACTTCTTAATTAGATTATATTCATCTAGGCAATTAAATAATTTGTTGCTTGGATAATACAAAATGCAGTTTTCAAGTTCTTCTCTTTCTACATAGTTATGTTCGTAAATTATATCGATATGGTGTGTAATTGTTTTATAATCTAAATGTAATAATTTTGATAGTTCATTGGCATTATAGGGTTTGGATAATAGTTTATCTATTATCATAATGGTTGTTTTACCACCTTTTCTTCCAATTAATATATTAGAAAGCTCCCTATTTGTTATTGCAAAAATTGTTTTTGTCATCATTGATTTTTTAGACATTTTTTTTACCATCCTCTTAATTAATCAGAAAAAAACTTAAAGAGATTCAACGCCCATTTCATGGCATTTTTGTCTTTTCCAATTAATATTTGGGAATCATCGTATAGTCCATCTTTGAAAAACAATGAAAGTGACATGAAATTGTCAGAACAGGTTAAAAATAATTTTAGATTATTTTCACTGCATTTAACTTTGACTTTTTTGTTTTTCATCAGATTTTTATTCAAATCATCGTTGCTTTTGATTGAACTTAGAATCTTATCATTAACTAACAGTTCTAAATTTTTCACTTTACTTTCATTCAGCAATTCAATAATGTGTTTAAAATGGTTTTCAGAGTATATAGGAAGTATTATTTTTAATTCTGTTGATTTTGAAAGTAGTTTAATGTATTTATTGAACGCATTTGATAAATCACTAGTTGTTGAATTTTCATACTCTGCTTCCTTTAGAAGGTACATGCTTTTCAGCATATCTTCAGGGATATCTGATAAGTCATGATCATTCCAAAATTTCTTGTTTTTGTTGATTGAAAACCAATTTTCAATCAGTTTAATCATATTGGTGGTTAAGAGAAAACCGTTTGAGGTTAATTCATAATATTTCTGGGTTTTCTTAACAAGATTGATATTTTCCAATTCCTTAAGACCATGCAAAATTGTTGCGGATGGTTTTTTAAGTTCAGTTCTCAAGTCCTCTAAATTTTTTGAACTTTCATACACGGCCAATAGCAGTTTAGTTCTCATGCTGGATGTTAGGATATATTTGACATTTTTATATTCCTCTGTCAGTTCTGTTTTGGTTTGAACGGAAGTCATTTCATCACATCCTCTTTGATTGCTTTAAATAGGTTTTCAGCCCATTTATGTGATTTTTCATCATTGGAAACCAGGATTCTGTTCTGGTCAAAACTGTCATCGTTTTTGAATAGTCCTAAGCTCATTGATCCGTCGCAGATTGTTAGGTATATCTTTAAGTCATTGTTAACAGGATAGATTTTCAGTCTTCCATTTTTTGATGATTCTCTTCTTAATTTCATGTCGATTTGTGTTATGATTGCTGAATATATGCTTTTAGGAATTACCAATTCTATTTTACCATTGTTTTCCAAGACGCTCTCAATGATTTGAGGATAATCTGGATGTAAATATGGAAAAATTGCCTTGATGGACATTGATTGCAATAGCTCATTTTTAATAGTGTTGTGGGTTTTATAGATGTCAATTGGTGTTGTTTCGACTAGTGTGGATTCTTTTAAATCGGTGATGTTTTTGATTGAATCGATGCTTAACTGGTCTAGGTTGTGCTTATCCCAAAATTCATTATAATCATTTATTATGTCTACAGTGTTTTTGAAGTCTATCAGTGTTTTAAAATATATTTTTGTCATGGGATTGATGTGGTATTTATGTTTAATCTTTCTGATGTGATTGTTCTGCTCCAATTTGCTGATGTTGCTTGATACGGAACTGTAATTGATATTTGTTCTTTTGACAAGTCCGTGTATGCTGTTTGGGCGGTCATATAGTTCACTTAGAATCTTTAGTCTAATTTCAGATTTTGCAAGAAATTTGATATCACTATTAATCTCATTGTGAATATTCATTTTCATGTTCCTCCAATTTTTTTATAATATCTCATTTCCTTATCTAAATTTAAATAAATTTTTCCAAATATCTTCCAAATTAATTCTAAAGCTATTCCGGACGTTTTCCAATGTTATTCCAAATTTATCCCATGTCTTTCCCAAACATTTCCAGTATTCATAATTAACTAAAATTTATTAATTTATAAAAATCAATATACTATCATGGAAACTTGTTATGTGTTGGATGCATCCGCTTTTATCAACGGCTTCAAAATCGATTCAAAAAATAATTTCACAGTTCCTGAAATAACTGCCGAGATTAAAGATTTCGAATCTCGGTTGGCTTTTGACATGGCCATTGACGAGGGTAAATTAGTTATACAAGATGTACCTTCCAAGTATCTATCTTGTGTCAATGATATTATATCTGAATCCGGTGATATTTTAAGATTATCCCTGCCTGATAAAAAATTAATTTCACTTGCATACATGTTATCCGAACAGGGTGAAAACGTTAAGGTAATCAGTGATGACTACACTATCCAGAACACTTTAAAAATCATGAATATTCCATATTCGGGCATTATAACTGAAGGTATTAAAGGGATTTACAATTGGAAGAAAGTGTGTGAAGGATGCAAGAAGGAATATGGTGAGGATTATCCATTTGACGATTGTGAAATCTGTGGATCTAAAATTTATAAAAAAAGAATTAAGGTGAACAAATGAATATTGGAATTGTTGTTCATGGACCGAACATTGTTGATTCAGGCTATGCATTAAAGTTAATAGATTTACTCAAATCCTATGGAGATGTTTCCGTCAGGCTTGGGGGAACAATGGGCAGAACTGCCGTTATCGATGCCAATCTTGAAGATATAATTGACATAACTAAAAAACTGGTTCCAAGTGATTCCCTAAAACTTTTTTACGACAAAAGGGTAGATGTGATATTTTTATTGAATTATGGAAAATCAGATGTCACAGGTCAGGTCTTTGGATATAAGGTGTATAATCACTATGTTGATAAAATCCCCAAAAACGATATTCCTATCATTCAAATTGAAAGGCCCGGCGAGGAAGATGGAAGCATTATAGCCTGGAACAATAATTTAGATATTGTTTATGAATTGTCTCAGAGATTAAATTTGGATGTTGTCACTCCTGAGGACGTCTATAATAATCATATAAGAAATGACAACCCTGAATTTAACCAAAGGATTGTTCATGGTGTAAGTCCTGGTGAAAATATAATGGTCAATAGCGTAGTCATTGGAAAGACAAATTCAGATAATTTGACATTGATTGCTCGTGACAATCATATTGTGGATATTGTTGGCGGAGAGCTCAAAAGGCATGGTCTTGAGAAGTTGGGAGAAGTGGATTTGGACTCCGCAATTATAAAAACTGGTCTTTTGAGGCATGCTAAAGTTACTCCTCGTGTTATATCAACTGAAAAATCTGAAGGGTTTAAAATTTCATTTTTGGACCATGCGGGAGAGGATGTTTATAAATTTAGAAAATCCAGTCTTGTCATAACAATTGGTGATGACACTACATTGATATCTTCGGATATTCTGTACCGATTTGATATACCTATAATCGGAATAACTGACGGTGATTTGGACAAGGTAGTGGAAGATGGATTTAAGGTTAAGAATTCTATAATCTTTGAAGTTGAAAGTGGTTTTGATGACATCGTCGGTCGAGATATTCAAAAGATAATCTTCAACGGAAAACAGGAGTCAAGTGACTACTCAGATATTGAAGAGGTTAGGGACAAAATTGTTGAAATAATAAATAATATTAATTGTAAATACAAAATTAATTATATTCATTAAATATTAGGGAGTGTTTATTTTTGGATTTTGAAAATCTTGTAAAAGTCGTTCAAGAATTTAAGGGGGTTTCACGTAAAAGTTCTATTGATAATGTAATTTCTCTTTTGACCGAGTCATATAATGTTTCAGGAGATGTTGTAATTGACATTGGAGATGATGCTTCAGCAATAGACATAGGAAACAATCAGGTAATTCTTGTTGCAGCTGATGGAATCTGGGGAGACATTATGAACGTTAATCCTTATTGGGCAGGATATTGTTCTGTTCTTGTTAATGTGAATGACATTGCAGCAATGGGAGGCAAACCATTGGCTATGGTCAACATAATGTCCATAAGCAATGATGAAATTTACGAGGATTTATTGAATGGAATCAAAGATGGATGCTTGAAATTCGGTGTTCCAATGGTTGGAGGGCACCTACATCCTGATGGGGAAGTTGATTCTTTAGGAGTGGCTATTGTCGGAATTGCTCAAAAGGATAAGATCATCACCAGTTTCGGCGCTGAAGTTGGGGACAAGGTAATTGTAGCGATTGACCTGGATGGAAAACCTCATGAAATGTTTAGCCTAAACTGGGACACTACATATGACAAGGATGTGCAGTTGGTTCGTGACCAGATAACTGCAGTCCAATATTTGGCTGAACATGACTACATTAAATCAGGAAAAGATATTTCAAATCCAGGAATTTTAGGAACCCTGGAGATGCTTTTGGAAACATCTCAAAAAGGAGCTGTTGTTGACTTGGAGAAAATTCCAAGAAATGAATCTGTCAGTTGGGAGGATTGGCTCAGGTCATATCCGGGTTCAGGATTCGTATTCACAGCCAGTGAGGAAAATTGCGAATATATTAATGAGTATCTTTCTAAATTTTCAATAGCGTCTGCAGTTGTCGGTGAAGTGACTGATTCAAATTCATTATTTGTAAATTATCAAAATGAACAGGCGGAAGTATTTAATCAGGATAAAAATCCTATTTTTATTTTTAGATGAGGTAGGATATGGATTTATCAAAAATAGTTTTTAATTCATTGAAGTACCCTATTAAGAACATTGTTAAATTGCCAATTATTTTTGTTCTTTTTATTTTAATAGCTATTATTCCAATTGGAAGGCTTCTTAATAATAACAATATGGTTATAATTGGTGTAATTGCATTTTTCATATTTATTCTAATTGTTCCGGGATTTCTATTGGGGATTGTTAAGAAAGGTTCTAATGAATCGTCCCTATTTCCTTCTTTAAATTTAGTCAATAGCATATATGATTCAATTAGAGTGCTGATATTGAGGGCAGTTTATATGATAGTTCCAGCTGCGGTATTTTTCATTGTTTTATCTACAGCAGGTTATGACAGTATCAATATGATTTATGATTTGCAAATTAGCCTGTTTGTGGCAACATTCGGATTGGCTTTGCTTGCAATCTTAATCACATATCTAATATTTGAATTTTTATTGTTCTTTGCTAAAGCAAGATTGGCTTATTTAAACAGTTTATCTGAAGCTTTAAAGATTCATAAAGTAATCAGGGACATTAAAAACATTGGTATTGTCAATATTATCAAATGGATAATTGTCATGGCAGTGTTGATGGTTGTAATTTCAGTTGTTTCCTCAGCAGTACTTGTAATTCCTTATGTTGGATTCTTAATATATATCTGCATTGTGATTCCAATAATTGAAAGCATAGGCAATTATTCATTAGGTATGCTGTATTCAAACATTGTTTAAATTGATGAAAAAATAAGAGGTTAAGGATTACAGACCTTACATGGTATGTATCCTTGACTTACTGCAAGATCTCTGCTCTTGAAGTAGACTCTGTTATGATCTGCAGTCTTTTGACCCCATTTGCAAGTTGATTTGTGGAATTTTCCGGAGTTTGAGTTTCCAATGTAGCTTCCGGAGTCGCTGGAACTTGAACTTGAATCGGAATGGGTGTTTGCATAGGTATGCTGTGATGTTGGAATGTGTGTGGAATCGTTTGCCCAGTGATAAGGATAGAATTCACTTGGCGGTATGTACATCACTTCCGCAAGACCTTCTTTTAGAAGCATTTCGTTTAGATTTTTCCCGTCTACAATCACAACTGCAAGTGTACGACCATATTTGTCGTTGTGTTTGGAATCATCGACATCAAGGCCAACTTTTTTGTTTAAACAGAATTTCTGAACAAAGTTTTTTGAGGCAATATATCCTTCAACACCTCTTTCAGGTGTATTCACGCCAACAAAACGCACTTTTTCTCCACTATCCAAATAGATTGTATCTCCATCAACGACATTTGTGCAGACTCCTGTCTTTTCAACGTGGCATTCTGTATCATCATATTTATTTAGAATTTTGGAATTGGACACGTCACGGTATTTTGAAAATGGTATGTCATGTGTGAATCCAGTTCCAGTGTATGCACTAGCTATTGAAATGGTGCCCAATGCAATAATCAAAATTATCAATAAAGAAAAAACATGCTTTTTAGTGATAGTCATTTTTCTCCTCCGTTATTAATGTTATAATTTTGTGTTAATATAATTTTTGAAAATCAAATAAATAATTTTAATATATAATGAGATTATAAATATATAATATTAAAAATTCTTATTAGGAGATTGTATGTTAATTAAAATTAATGGAGAAGAAATAGATGTGGCAGATGCTTCAACAATACAAGATGTGATTGATGAAACAAATGCACCCTATACTCCTGGTAGTGTTATTTGCTTAATAAAAGGTAAAAAAGAACTTGAAAAGAATATTAGCAAGTATAAAATTAAAACAAACCAAGGTTCAATCATTATTCAATTGGATGAATCCGAAGAGGCGAAACCTCTTGTTGATGTTTGGAAAAACCAGTATGAGGACTTCATCGATTTGGATATTCGCTGGTCCACTCCAACTGAAGTGGCTATCGGTCCAATTGTGACAGATTTGGAGCCTACCCCTGATGAATTTAAGTACTATGAAGGGGATGTTGTTTTAAGTTTATCTAGTTTCAGTAATGAGTCAACTCATTTAATCTTGCTAAAGGAGAATACTACAAATGTCTACAGTGTGCCTCCATACAATAAAGGTATTTTTGCCCGTATTATTGGTGGTAAAAAAACTTTAGAGAAACTGACTGATGACGATAGAGTAATAGGCATCGAACCTATTATAGAAAGAAGTACAACTACTGACAGTGCTTCCGTATCTGATTTAAGTACAGTTTTAGAGGAAGGCAATGAGTTATACACTTATATCTCATTTGAAATAGATGAGGATTCACCTGTTTGTGTAGAGCATTTGTTTTCACTTGTTAAGGATGGAAGAATTAAAGTTTCATATGACAGTGAATCTTTCATTGGTTTTTATAATTTGGCTGGTATTGATAAGCCTAAAGAACACACTACTCTAAGAAATAGGGGAACTATCACAGTCAGAAACACTGGTGTTGGTGTTGGAAAACTTTTTATTTACCGTGAAAATAGAGTATTGACTCCAAATCACACTACTGTGGGTAAAATTATAAAAGGTATGGAAATTATTGATATTGCTAAAGAAAATGATTTCATTACTGTTAAAGCTGAACAACAAAGATTAATGTTATTAAACAAAACTCAAAGTGAAGCTACAGAAATGTTGTCTGCAGCAGGCATTGAGCACATAATTGATGGTATTATTGATGATGATGCAATTGTTGTTGAGCAAATTCCTAAACATACGATTGATATCCTAAAAGAAGGTAGTGTAATAACTAAATCTGTTAAAAAAGAGGATATTTGTACTATTAAATTTGTAGAAAATGCGCCAAGATCTGTCAGGTACTTTAAATTTTTATCTGGCCTTTTAGAAAATCCAGTTGGTCAAATTAAGGTTCACTTTGCAGTTCCAGGAATGCATATTGTTATTTTCGAAGGGGATAATAAATTGGCTAAAGGTTTAATTCCTGAAAATAACCCTGTTGAAAAAGTTATTAGAGGTCAAATTGGTATTACAAACATGGCTTCAAAGAGTGCGGGTTTGATTGGTATCAGATTTGAAGACAATTCAGAATTCGGACCGACTGCGGAGTCTTTTGAGGCAACTAATATTATTGGGGATATTACCTCTGATTATGACCGTATTGAAAATTTAAAAGAAGGAGTTGTAGTGTATGTCACAGAATCTAACAATGAGTCCTGATTTAGGTACAGAAGATTGGGATCCTGATGTAATTACTCGTATGATTTTTATTGGGCCAGGAGCTCATGTAAGTGAACAACAAATTGTTAGTGAGTTTCACATGCTAGGTTTACCGCTTACCATTAAAAATACCTGTTATGGGGCTATGATTAGTGGAAAAAGTGAGGATGTTTACAAGGCTATTGAGGAGATTAGAAAACTTGACCCAAATCACATCTTCACAAAAGAAAGAGGATTTGCTCCGGGTGACCCTAGAAGATGTAGGGGACATAGATTCGGTCCTAGGGAAGGTTTCCACCAAATGGAAAAGGAATATAGAATATTAGGTTTTGTATCTGAAGCTTTAGAAAATCCTAAGGAAGTTGAAGTTGAAGAGAAAAAACCAATTGACGTTGATGAATTTAAAAAGATAATGAATGAATGTTTAGAAAATAAAGAATAGGTGAAAATATGGTGAAAATAGCTATTTATCCTCCAAATTCATTAATTTTGGCAGATTTAATTGAAAGGAAAGGTCACACTCCTTTAGTTCTTCAAAAACAAATTAGACAAAAAATCAAAGACCCGGAGATTGATTCTCCTCCAATGAATATTACAGAAGAGGATCCAATTAAAGGACTTAAATATGCTGCAATTGAAGTTCCTTCTGGAGTTCGTGGAAGAATGTCCATTATAGGACCACTTATAGATGAAGCAGAAGCAGCTATTATTGTTGATAATGCACCATATGGTTTTGGTTGTATTGGATGTGCAAGAACCAACGAATTATCCATATTCTTGCTTAGGAATAAGGATATTCCTATTTTGGAAGTTACTTATCCTAACAATCAAGATGAAACCTATGTTATGGTGAATGATATTAATAATTTTGTAGACTCTTTAGAAGAAACTAGCGAGGAGGAATAATAATGGTTAAAATTGCTTTAGTTTCATGTGGAACAGAATATAGTGGAATTCAAAAGGAAATTGAAAAAGCAGCAAACAAATTTGGTGCGGAAATTGTTCTTCCTGAAATTGATTTAGATTACATTGATGAGTCTTATGAAAAATTTGGATTTTCAGCTCAAAGTTCAAGTTTAAAATTAATGATTGCAAGAGCTATGGCTATTGTTGAAGGCAGGTCTAAACCTGATGCAGTATTTATTGCAACATGTTTTAGATGTGCTGAAGCGGCATTAGTCAGAAATGAAGTAAGAAGATTTATACAAAACAATACACGTATCCCAGTAGTTACCTATTCATTTACTGAAAGAACAAAAGCTGATGAACTGTTCATCCGTATGGAAGCATTGGCTACTACTGTAACCCGTAGAAACATTCTTGCTCGTGAAAAACAAGAAGGTCTTACTCTTGGTTTGGACTCAGGTTCAACCACTACAAAGGCTGTTCTTATGGAAAACAACCAGGTTATTGGAACTGGTTGGACAGCTACAAAAGACATTATCGAATCTGCAAAAACCGCAGCTGCAGAAGCATTCGGTGAAACCGATTACGGTTGGGATGACTTGGATGGTATTGGAACTACAGGTTATGGTAGATTCACTATGGGTCAGGAATTTAAAGCAGAACTTATCCAAGAAGAGTTATCTGTTAACGCAAAAGGTGCTGTATACTTAGCTGATTGTCAAAAAGGAGAAGCAACAGTATTGGATATAGGTGGTATGGACAACAAGGTTATTACTGTAAACAATGGTATTCCTGATAACTTCACCATGGGAGGTATCTGTGCAGGTGCATCCGGAAGATTCTTGGACATGACTTCTCGTAGGTTAGATGTTGACATTACAGAATTAGGTCCTCTTGCAGTACAAGGAGATTGGAGAAAAGCAATGTTAAACTCCTATTGTATTGTATTCGGTATTCAGGATCTTGTTACAACACTTGCTGCAGGAGGTTCCAAGGCGGATGTTGCAGCAGCTGCATGTCACTCCGTATCTGAACAAGTTTACGAGCAACAACTTCAAGAAATTGATATTCGTGAACCATTAATCCAAGTGGGTGGAACAAGTTTGATTTCAGGTCTTGTTGAGGCAGTAAGTGAAACCTTAGGTGGAATTGAAGTTATTGTTCCTGAATACTCACAACATATCGGTGCTGTAGGTGCAGCTCTTTTGGTATCTGGAATGGGACACAGGCAAGATAATAAATAAATGTATTTAAAGGGTTGGTTTGATGTTAGTTGAATGCTATGATGAGAGAGGTGCAGAAGTATATGAAATCATCATTAAACAGATTTTCCAGGATTTAGTTTTGGGAGCTTCTGTTGATGATTTGAAAGCTTATGTTAACCCTGATGACCCTGTATTCGTTTTAGCTATTAAAATGAGAAAAACTTCAAATGTTGTCAAGTTTGAGGATGTCGCTAATTTAACATATAATAAGCAAAATGATGTTACTATGATTTTGGTTGATAATGAGAATTACCTTCCGAACATTTTAAAAATATTGTGGGCGGAATTTTCAAGAGATGAAATCTATCAACCTAATAGATATCAATTGGAAATTAAGGGCGATTACACAGATTTAAAAACAGTTGTTGTTGATGATCCTCATTCTAATTTGCAAAGGCGTATTTACGATGCAATTTTCAGAATTTTGCCAGAAGGCTTTAAGAACATTAAAGATTTATCCACTGGTGATATTGTAGCTGTTGTGGCTACTGATGAACTGATTAAAGATGCATGGATTGAAAAAGCCCATGAATTTATTGACGAATTGGACAAAGGCATATAGAAAGGTTTATATATTTGTTCGTATCAATACAAAATAACATGAGTTATATTTAAGGGAGTAGTGGTATTATGAATGAACACAAAGGTTCAAGATTTGCACACATAACAAAAGCACATCCATGTTTCAATGAAAAGATGCATGATAAAGTCGGAAGAGCACATGTACCAGTAGCACCAAAATGCAATATCTTTTGTAATTTCTGTACAAGGGATATTAACAACGAAGAAGACAGACCTGGTGTAACAAGTTGTGTCATGAAACCTGATGATGCAATAAAACATGTAAATGAAGTTACTGCAGAAGGTCCAATTTCAGTTGTCGGTGTTGCAGGACCTGGAGATTCACTTGCTAATGAAGAGACATTGGAATTCTTTGAAAAGTTAGCAACAGAACAACCAGATTTAATCAAATGTATGAGTACAAATGGACTTTTACTTCCGAAATATGCAGATAAACTTGCAGAACTTGGAGTGAACTCTGTTACCGTAACAATTAATGCAATTGATCCAGATATTGCAGAGGATATTTATTCATTTATTAAATATGAAGGAAAAATTTACAAAGGTCGTGAAGCTGTAGAAATCCTGATTAAAAATCAACTGGAGGGTGTTGAAAAGGCAGCTGCTAATGGTTTGGTTGTCAAAGTCAATTCCGTGTTGATTCCTGGATTGAATGATGAACACATTGTTGAAATCGCTAAGGAAGTCAAAAAGAGAGGTGCGGCATTAATGAATGTATTGCCTTTAATTCCTTTGGCAAAAATGAAACATTATTCACGTCCTGACTGCTCAATGATGGAAAGCGTCAGGGAGCAAGTTGAAGAAATCATACCTGTATTTAGAGCATGCACCCAATGTAGGGCAGATGCTTACGGAATACCTGGTAAGAAAAGCGAAGATCATCATTTAGGAATGACTCCTCAAAGTCATTACTAAATTCTATTTTTTTATTCTTATTTTTCTATTTTCAACCGTCTTATCGCAAAATTAAATATGTATAAAAAAGATATTTATTATTGTTAATTTTTATTGATTTATGAGGAAAACGATAATATGGTTGAAACTTATGTTTTTGGACATAAAAGTCCGGATAGTGATTCTATAACTTCAAGTTTAGTAATGACCAACTTGGAAAATGAATTAGGTAACAGCGAAGCTAAAGCTTACAGATTAGGAAACATTAACAAGGAAACAGAATTTATTTTAAACTATTTAAATATTGAAGCACCTGAACTTTTGGAAAGTGTTGAAGATGGTGCAAATGTTATTTTGGTCGATCACAACTCTCCTGCAGAATCCGTGGACAACTTGGAAAATGCAAATATCCTGAAAGTTGTTGACCACCATAAGTTAGCATTAGAAACTTCCTACCCATTGTTCCTAAGATTTGAGCCTGTTGGCTGTACTGAAACCATCTTATGCAAATTATACGAAGAAAATGGTGTAGAGATTAATAAAGAAATCGCTACCTTGATGTTGTCCGCTATTATTTCTGACACATTGCTTTTGAAATCTCCAACAACAACTGATGATGATAAAAAAGCCGTTGAAAAACTTGCAGAAATTGCAGAAATTGATGCTGAAGAATATGGATTAGAAATGCTCAAGGCAGGAACAGACTTAAGTAGCTTCTCAATCGAGGAAATATTAGCGCTTGATGCAAAACAAATTGACTTTAAAGATGTAAAATCTATCGTAAATCAAGTAAATACTGCAGATATTGAAGATGTTATGGCAATGAAAGATGAATTGGAAGCTGGAATGAATAAGATAATTGAAGACGAAGGTTTAGATTTATTCATGCTTTTAATCACTGATATAGTTAACAGTAATTCTCAAGTAATTGCACTTGGAAAAGATGCTGCGTTGGTTGAAAAGGCATATGGTGTATCATTAGAAGATAACACTGTTTTACTTGAGGGTGTTGTTTCACGTAAAAAACAAGTGGTTCCTATAATGACTGAAAATGCATAATTTTTTTGTCATGACTAAAAAATTGATGTTTTTCAAGGTTTAGGTAAATATTTATAAAGGATTATTTAAAGATATTTATGTAGATGTATTTTTAATACATCTCTAATCAATCCATTTCGGATATAAAATTAGACGGGAAGCATAATTATAAAACCTTTAATTGTATTTTTATACATTAAAAAATTAGAAACTAACGTTAATTATGCTTTTCAATTTTTAAACTTTTTTTTAACTTGGTGTTAACATGAAAACACTTGAATGGGAAGATAATAAATTAAAACTTATTGATCAAACAAAACTTCCTGATGAATTAACTTATGTTTACTGTGATAATTATCAGGATGTTATAATAGCTATTAAGGATATGATTGTACGTGGAGCTCCAGCCATTGGAGTTGCCGCTGCTTTTGGAATGGCTCTTGCAGATATCGAAGGTGTTGATTTGGATAAAGCTGCAGATGAAATTAAAGCGGCAAGGCCGACTGCAGTTAATTTATTCTGGGCGGTTGACCGTGTATTGAATAGTGATGATGCACTTGCTGAAGCCTTAAAGATGTATGAAGAGGACATGGCAACAAACAGGGCCATTGGTAAATTCGGTGCTGAAGTCATTGATGAGGGGGACACAATTTTAACTCATTGTAATGCAGGAGCACTTGCTTGTGTTGACTATGGAACAGCATTGGGAGTAATCCGGGCAGCACATGAGCAAGGAAAGAACATCAATGTAATCTGCGATGAAACTCGTCCACGTGGACAGGGCGCTAGCTTAAGCGTCTGGGAAATGCAGCAGGAGAATATTCCAGTAAAATTAATCCCCGATGTCGCTTCAGGATTTCTAATGTCACAGGGCAAAATTGATAAAGTGGTTATCGGTGCTGACAGGATTGCCAAGGGCGGTGTTGTAAATAAGGTAGGCTCATTTATGGTAGCGCTTGCAGCAAAACATCACGACATTCCATTTTATGTGGCTGCACCATATTCCACATTTGATAATGAAATATCAATTTTTGACACTGTCATTGAAGAAAGGGATGGGGATGAAGTAAGATATTATGGTGGAGCGAGAATCTGTCCTGAAGGTACTGAAGTAATAAATCCCGCTTTTGACATCACTCCTAAAGAGTTTATTACAGGAATTATAACTGAAAAAGGAATTATTGATCCAATTTAGTCAATAATTCTCAAACTTTTTTTTTAAATTTAATTGGTAAAAACTATTTAAAGAATAAAATTTAAACTATTATATAACATTATGTGAATTTCTATAATAGTTCAATCAAAATAAATGTTCTTTTGGCATTAGTTGATTAATTATTACATTTTGTAATATCTAGAGATTTGTATTGTTAATTATTTCATGATGAGGAGTTAAAATGGAAATTAAAAGTGGAAAAGCAAAAGAATACCCTCCTTTAATAAAGGATTTAGTTAAAGAATTATTAAAAGATGATTTTGTACATTTTAAAATATTATGTGCTAATGAAGTTCATCATTTTAATAAGGAAGATGATTCTATTATTGAATTTGAAGAAACCTATGTGAAAGAAACTAGTGAAAATGGGGATATGTTATACATAGCTTATCCGGATATTTTCAGAGTAAAACTCTATAGGGATATGGAAAAATACATGGAAGATGAAAAGAAATTTAATGCATTTAATACAGATGACGATTGGACTGGTAACAGAATCCAATTCTAGATAAGAAAGATATTTTTAATTAATCTTTCTTCTTTTAACTATTTTTTTTAATTACTTTGCCATCTATGGCGACGTGCCATTCACCCGGGCTTGTTGATTTGACTTTTCGACAGTTTATTATTTCAACTTCTTTTCCTGCCTGTTTACATGCATCATTCAATCGTTTTATTCCCTGTTCATATGAATCAGAAAATTCATAATAGTTGATTATTCCGTTATCTTCAATTAAATCAACTGCAACATCAAGGAAAGTATATGCAAGACCCGGAAGGTTCATGATAATTCTATCAAATTTTGTTTTAAAACCAGCGCTAACTTCCCGAACATCTCCGCAGTATGTTGTGATAGTTCCTTTCAGTTTATTCATTCTGATATTTTCATTCAGATAGTTTATTGCGGGTTCGTTAATGTCAACTGCAGTTATGTCAACATTCTTGTTTCGAGCAATAACGATGGGGAATGGGCCAATTCCACAAAACATGTCTAATATTTTTTCACCTTCTTTGACACTTTCCATCACGCGCTTTCTTTCAGTTGCAAGTCTTGGTGAGAAATAAACTTCACGAACATCCAATTTCAGACGAGCGCCATGCTCTTTGTGAATTGTCACGGAATCGTCGGTACCTGACAGGAATTCCAAATCCCGGATACGTATTGTTCCTTTGATAGCGCTTTTTTTCATATAAATTGCTTTTCTTTTGGTGAATTTTAGTGCAGCATCTCCAATAATCTGTTTTTTAGATTGCAAGTCATCAGGTATTTCTAAAATAACTATGTCTCCAATTGTATCGAATGATGTCCTTAAATTTTCAATTTCATCATTGCTTAATTCACCTTCAAGTAATTCTGAAAAGTTGTGAGCCACTTTTTTCATTGGCTCTAATTCAATATCAACTAGTTCGTAATCGTTGACATCTTCATTGACGGGAATATATCCGAATTCATCTTCGGCTTTAATTCTATATTCCATATTCATTTGTCCGTTTTCCATTAATTTTATACGAGTGTCATTTAATTGTTTTAATGGAACTTTTACACATTTCATAAAGTTTTTTATGTTTAAATTATTATAAATAGTAATATGTTTTATTTAGTGGGTTTAGGATTATTTGATGAAAAGGACATATCCCTTAAGGGATTGGAATGCTTAAGGAATGTTGATAAAATCTATGCGGAATTTTTTACATCAAGATTATTCGGTTCAAGTTTTGAAGCCATTGAAGAGTTAATTGGCAAAAAGATTGAGGTATTGGTCAGAAATGAAGTTGAAGAGGAAAGTAAATTCATTGAAGAGGCTAAAAATCAGGATGTTGCATTAATCACAGGTGGAGATCCATTGATTGCAACAACTCATAGTGATTTTATTGTGCAATGTTCCAAAAAGGGAATTGACTATGAGATTATTCATGGGTCTTCAATCCTGTCCTCAGCACCTGCCATTTCCGGTCTTCAGGGATACAAGTTTGGTAAGGTAACAACAATTCCGTTTCCGGATTATAATTTCTATCCGAAATCTCCTTATGAGGCAATTGAAGAAAATTTAAGAATGGATTTGCATACTTTGGTTTTGTTGGATATCCAGGCCCATAAGGACCGTTACATGACTGTCAATCAGGGATTGGAATACTTGATGAATATTCATGAAACATTGGACAGAGATGGATTAATCACTGAAAATACATTAGCGATGGGTATTGCTCGTGTTGGTTCAAAAAATGTATGTGTAAAGGCCGGAAGGATTAAAGAATTAATTGATTTTGATTTTGGAGGTCCTCTACATTGTATTGTCATCCCATCAAAACTTCACATTGTTGAGGCGGAATATTTGGTTGAAATTGCTGGTGCGGACCCTAGCATTCTTGATGAGGTTTAGTTTTTAAAAATAAAGGGGGAGAGGAAGTAGTATGAGTTTTTACTACTTCTTTGAACATATTTTGTAGTTTTGGAGATTAACTAGGTTGACTGATGTTCATCTTTTAGATATGTAATTTAATTCATATCGTTTATTAATTATATTTTTGAAATATATAAATGTTTTTATTTTTTTTATTAAAATCAGTTAAGAATTGGTAAAAATATTTTATAATGGTTGTTTTTTGAAAAATAAAGGGGGGAGTGGAAGTAGTTGTGTTTTCCTACTTCCTTAATGAAACATATTCTAACATTTTGGAGATTATAAAATGGTTGATGTCTTCATTATTAGACATGAACTTTACTTCACATCGTATAATACTTATATTTTAATGTTATATAAATGTTTTCATTTGATTTTTTTAAGTTTAAATAATTGTTTTGATATAATATTGTTTAATGAAATTTGAAAAGACAATGGGGTTTTATGATTCTAACCGTTTAGGAGATATTCTTTTTATTTTCCACAAAAATCATAAAAAATACTTAAATGATGAACTTTCAAGATATGATTTGAGTTTGATTCAGGCTTTATGCATTCTAATGATTCATGAAAGTGATGAGCTAAACCAAAAAGATTTGGCACAGGGATTGTATTTAACAAAAGGTGCCATTACAAAAGCTGTAAAAAAATTAGAAGATGGAAAGTGGATTTCTCGGGAAAGATCTGTCCATGATAGACGTCATTTTGTATTGAAGCTTACTGAAAAGGGTGAAGGTTTTATTCCTGTTTTGTATGAGATTAATAAGGATTGGGAAACTAGGATGGGTTTAAATGATTTGGATCCCGAATTCATGAAAACTTTCAGCGAGTTAACATTAAAATCCATTGATTTGAATTTAAAAAAATAATAAAAGAAAAGGATTAATATTCGTAAAATCCTTTTCCTGCATTAATACCAGTTTCACCAGCATCAATTTTTTCTTTAAGCATTTTAGCTATTTTTCCAGGTGTGGTTTCCGGGTCCTGTGCTTCAGGGTTCATGATGACAATATTGTATGCGGTTTCAAGTCCGACAATATCTAGAATATGGAATGGTCCTGCAGGAGCTCCGGTAGCCAATATCCAGGTTTTATCAATTGTTTCATGGTCTGCAACATCATTTGCAAGCAATGCCTGTCCTGCATTTAAGAATGGAACCAACAAGGAGTTTAGGATATAACCGGGTTGTTCCTTCTTAAGTTTCAAAGGAATCATGTTGATGTCTTCTGCAAATTGAACCACTTCATCATAGTATTTTTGCTCGGTTCCAGGATGCCCCATTACTTCAGCTGTGTTGTTTGCCCAAATGGTATTTGCAAAGTGTAGGGAAAGATATTTTTCAGGTCTTCCAGTGTATTCCGCAAACATTGAGGGGAGCAATGTTGATGAATTGGTCACTAGAATAGTTTTTTCATCCATATGTTTAGCTAATTCCTGGTAGAATGCTATTTTCTGTTCAGGATTTTCCGCAATTGCTTCGATGATTAAATCTGCATCTGCTGCGGCTTCCTCATAACTTGTTGTTAGAGTTAAACTGTCGTAAGCTTTTTGTGCTTGCTCTTTTAACTCATCGAGTTCTTCGTCGCTTAAATCGGTTTTTTTAGATAAACCTCTACAGTATGCGCTTGCATCTGTTTTCATTTGCTCGAGAGTATCAACGTAAATGTTTTTGAATCTCTCAAGTTTAGGTTTGGCCCTTTCGATTGATCCTTCGCTTCTAAGCCAAATTGTCACATCAAAACCGCAATAAGCTGTCTGAAGTGCAATTTGACTTCCAAGTACGCCTCCTCCGGCGACAACTACTTTTTTAATACTCATTTTTAAAACCTCAAATAGTTTACTTGTATATTAATATTTGTTTTTTTGGATATATAAAATAGTAAGATTATTAAGGTTGAATTACATAAATAATTATAATGAATGCATTAAATAGTTTACAGGAAAGAAATAATAATCTTAAATCCAAGTTATTGCACGAGCAACTGAAATATGGAAATTACAAATTCAAAAATTTCAAAAATGACTCTTTACTTGTTTTGGATGCATATAGGAAACATAAGTCTATTTTTAAAGCAGCATCTGCAGTAGGTGTTGAAAGAAATTTAGTGTTAAAATGGTTTATTCAGGGTCAGTTTGGAAATCCTCAATTTAGGGATTTGTACTTAGGTATTCGAAGAATAAATGGATTTGAACCGATGGAATTGTCTGAGGTTGAAGAAGTAAAAAAAGATTATGTTCTTTCTGAGTTTGGGGATGCATGGTGTTATACTACCTATGTTGACGGTGAAAAAATATCCATAATCTCAAGTGATTTGGATAATTTAAAGGATAAAGTTCAAGCAAGGGACCTTCCATTTAATGGATAATTATTCATTATTTTTTATTAAATCAAGATATTTTTTCCCTTTTGGTGTAATGCCATAATATCTGTATTTCTTGTCCTGTTCATTGTGGCATTTGATAAGGTCATTTTCTTTTAGTGTTTTTAAGTATTTGGAAATGTTGTAGCTATTGTCTGAAATGTCTTCACTAATCACTTTCGGTATTTTGTCTTCGTTTTCCAGAGATTCCAAGATTTTCAATCTTTTAGGGGAACGTTTGATGAAGGAAAAAATTTCCGCATCTTCATTTATGTTAATTTCATTGTTTAGGCTGGTTTTCAAGTCCAGATTTTCTTTTTTTAATAATTCATTAGTTTTAAGGAGTTCCCTTTCTTCAAGAATCGCTTTTAGCCTAGCGTTTTCTGCTTTAAGTTTTTCATTTTCTTGAATTAATTTATGTTTTGTATCTTCATCCATGTTTTTAATTTTAATTTTAACTATGTTTATATTTTGTGGTAAACATTCGTTAGATGGATATTCGCTAAAGTGTAAAGTGGCTATGATATTTCAATATTAAAATGCACACATCAAACTTCCCTGAAAAGACACTAACGCATTTATTAACTAGTGTGTGCAATCTATTTGTATGACTCGAAACAGACGTGTTACAATCAGCATCAATAATGACATTGACTTGAATTTTCGCAAAATTGCTTCCTCTAAGATGTTATTTAAAACAGGATGGTATTCAAAAGCCATTGAAGAGGCAATGTTATTGTGGATGGAAAATCAGAACAAAAAAAATTAATTTTTTCTCTTTTTTTCTTTTTTTTAAACATTAACTATTTAAATTAAACTAATCTATTTATAATTATAGAGTGGGTGTCAAAAATGGAAAGTGATGAATTTAGAACTGTTAGAGTTTATACTAAAAAATATACTAGTAAAGATAAAGATGGCAATACTGTCGAGAAAGAGTCTCAACAGAAACAGGTCAGTCTTAAAAAAGAAGATCCCTTTGAGGATAATGACTTGGTAAGAGTGCTATCACAAGAAGATTATGAAAAACTTATAGATAATCAATTTTCAGATGCAAAACTTGATGAGTTTCACCATACCATAGAAGCGAAAGATGCTGAAATCGCTACTTTACAAGAGCAAATTCAAACACTTAAAGGTTCATTCTTTGATGATGTTGATTCACTTAAAGAACAGTTGACTGATAAGGAAGAGCTTTTGAAGGCTAAAGATGAAATTCATGAGTTAAATAAGAAAATTACTCGCATCGATGATGAAAGAGTAGCTATTTTTAAGGAACTTGACTATAAAAACAAGATGATTTTGGCTTATAATGTCGAGTTAAATAAATCTATTTTAAATGCCATCAATGTTGTCATTGATGAGGCAAGAGACAATATCAACAGAAGAAATGCGCAACTTGTTGAAGATTTGGAAAAATCCATTGAAAAATCCAAACATGATGTGAATGAGAAGAATAAGGCTATAGCATATGAGATAAAATCCACTGTTGAAGACATGAATGAGCAGATTAGGAACACAAGTACTCTTAAAATGATTATGAATAAAAAGAGAATTAATTTAAGAGTACCCACTGATGATTTGCTCAAACCATTTGACTTTGACTTTGACGTAGAACAATTACTTTCAGGACAGGCGTTAGAACTTGATGCAGCTGAAATTCTAAAAGAGGTCATGCCAAAGCTTCCAGAACCATTTTCCAAATACATTGACACAATGGAAGAAGAGGAACCGGAAACAATTGAAGTCATATCTAAAAAAGAGGATTGATTTATGAGAACATTCAATACCGGAAATATCACTTTTGAATATCCCGGCACATGGGAAGTTGAAAAGGCAGATATTTTATCCAATCCCGATTGTATTGCAACATTATCCAAGGGTCAGGATAACCTAATTAATGCTGTAATGTTTCCAACCGCCACAAATCTGGATGATTATAAAATATTCATGGAAGATGTAATCTCTGATGATGGTGGTGTGATTTTAGCCTCTGATTTTATCAGGATTGCGGATAAGGATGCAATAAAACTTCATGCAAATATGGACACTCCCGATATTAACTTTGACATCCATACTTATGTGTTCATAGAAAAAGGAGATATTTATATTTTTGAACTCAGGACACTAGATGTGTCCGGTGAGGCTGAAGAGGAATTCAAAAATATTATTTCATCATTTAAAATTTTAAAATAACTGTGTATATTCAAGCAGGTAGTCCATTTGTGTCCTGTCAAGTATTTTTAAAGTTGAGATATTTTGTGGAGTTGTTCCGGAACGTTCTTCTACAAGATTTCTCAAGGATTTATTTTTCATGTGTGCATGTATTTCACGAATTACAAATTCCATATTTTCAAGATTCTTTTTTTCCAAATCTTTTTGTGAAATCTCCTCATAAATAGGGTAGCTATTCAGGTCATATGATTTGGTCGGAGTTTGTAGGACATTTAAATGACTATAATAATTAGCGGCATCAGCTAAAAATCCATCAATTCCCATATATGTTAAAATAGGCATAAATGAAAGTTCGCAAAATGGGAATATGAAATAACTTGTTTTTTTAGCTTCTTTTTTTAGAGATACAATGATTTCAACAAGATCTCTGGAATTGGTAAGCAATGAATCTCCATTTGCTATTATAAATCCATTGTATCCGATTTCCTCTAATTCTTTTAAACATTCAATTCGCAAGTCTATGTATTTGGAGCCCTGTATTACGGCAATATCGCACTCATCAACGTTTTCCTTAGCCAATCTTAATGTTTCCTTAACATTGAATTCAGCAATTTCCCTGTCAACGTTGTGTGCTGATCCTTCGCTTGGTGCAATTTTCATCTCTTCCTTGAAAAATATTTTTGGGGTAAGATTATTGTCAAGTTTTCCAATTCTTCCGGGGCCGTCATGTGATTTAATTTCGAATTTTTTTATCATTTATGTCTACCTATTTTAGTTCTTACACTAATTTTTGTTTTTTAGGTTAATAAAAATTTTTCATTAGGTGTAATCATTTAGGTTACACTAGCTAAAATTTTAGTAACCTTTATATATGAATTTTTAAAGAATATTAGTATGGATTTGAGGAGATTATCCGATGATTATCCGAGGTGTGTTTTCAATGTCTATAATAAATCGTCTTAAATCCTTATTTAAAGGAGATAATGAGAAAGAAGAAGCAGACATCAGCAACGATGTTTCAAACACATCTAATGATGTCGAAGTTACATCTTCACAAAAAGTAGAAGAAACTATCGCTTCTGAAGTCAAAACAGAAGAAGATAGTCCAAAAGATTTAACTTTCAAAAAAGACATCGATCCTGTAGAAGATTCATCTGAAGAAATTGTGGAAGAAGCTGAAGCTGTTGAGGAAGAAGTTCCTGAAGAAGTTGAAGCTCCTGCAGAAGCAGAACCTGTGGAAGAAGCTCCTGAAGAAGTTGAAACTGTTGAGGAAGAAGTTCCTGAAGAGATTGAAGCTCCTGAAGATGAAGACGAGACAACTGAAGATGTTGTTGAGGAAGTTGAAGAAGATTCAAACAATAATGATAAAGAGAGAGATACTATGACTTTATTGACTGATAAAGAATTATTAAATGATAGTAATCGTGATCCAGATTTCACTGCTGAATTTATTGACGCAGGTATCGAAACTGTAAAACACTGTTTCCAATGTGGTACCTGTAGTGGTAGTTGCCCATCTGGAAGAAGAACCCCTTACAAAGTAAGACAAATTGTCAGAAAATGTTTATTAGGTTTAAAAGAAGAAGTTATTTCTGATGACGCATTATGGATGTGTACTACCTGTTACACCTGTCAAGAAAGATGTCTCAGAAGTGTTAAAATTGTAGAAATTATCAAAAAAGCACGTAACATCGCAGCTCACGCTGGATACATGGCTAAACCTCACAAAATGACTGGTGTATATGTAATGAATACTGGTCACGCTGTACCTATTAACGATGCTGCAAAAGCTTTAAGAACTAAAATTGGTCTTCCTGAAGTACCACCTACAACTCACGCTTATCCTGAAGCTTTAGAAGAAGTACAAAAATTATGTAAAATTACCGCATTCGACGAATTAATCGGTTATGACGAAGCAACCGGCGGATTAAAAGAATAGATTTATGAGGAGAGTTATAATATGGAAATTGCATACTTCTTAGGTTGTATTATGAACAACCGTTATCCTGGTGTTGAAAAAGCTACCAGAAAATTATTTGAAGCATTAGATATTGAATTAAAAGATATGGAAGGAGCATCTTGTTGTCCTGCTCCTGGTGTATTCGGATCTTTTGATGAAGAAACTTGGGCTACTATCGCAGCTCGTAACTTAACCCTTGCAGAAGACATGGGTGCTGACATCATGACCGAATGTAACGGATGTTTCGGTTCTTTATTCGAATGTAACCACATGTTAAAAGAAGATGAAGCTAAAAAAGCTAAAATCAACGAAAACTTAGCAGAAATTGGTAGAGAATTCAAAGGAACTATTAATGTAAAACACTTTGCTCAAATCTTAAGAGATGACGTTGGTTACGAAAAATTAGCTTCCTTAATTGAAAAACCTTTAGACTTAAATGTTGCAGTACACTACGGTTGCCACTTCTTAAAACCTACCAAAACTATTGGTATCGAAGATCAAGCTGAAAACCCATCCATCTTAGATGACCTTGTAGAAATCACCGGTGCAAAATCCGTTGACTACAAAGACAAAATGATGTGCTGTGGTGCTGGTGGAGGTTTAAGAGCTAGAGATTTAGATGTAACTACTAGTTTCACTAAAGAAAAACTCGAACACATGACTGAAGCAGGTGTAGATGCAATTGTTAACGTATGTCCTTTCTGTCACATGCAATTTGACCAAGGTCAAACTGAAGTAAACGAAAGATACGGAACTGACTTTGCACTTCCAGTATTCCACTTAGCTCAATTATACGGATTAGCTATGGGATTATCTGCTGAAGAATTAACCTTCGATGCTCAAAAAATTGATGCAACTCCTGCAATCAAAAAAGCATTAGGTGAATAGATTTAAAGGATTTTAAATCCTTTTTATTTTTTTATTTTTTCTAGGCATTGAAAACACAGTTCGGATAAGTTATCATATGTGATAACTTTTTTTTATCAAATTTTTTTTTGTTTGTATTCATGCGAATAATTCGTAATCATGTTTATATATGATTAGTTAAATAAAATTAAATGATATAAATTAGAGGTGTAATTATATGTTTGTAGCAACATTAGATGGAATATTTAAATATTCTGACCTTCCGGAAGAATATGAACCATATGTTCAATTCAAAGCAGCTATTGATAAAAGAGAACTTAAACCTACTGATGAAATGGCAATTTTAAATATTGCTGGTACTTCTACCCATCATGTATTATTTTTAGACTCTTATTCTACTACTGATGAAATTGAACAAGAATTAAGAGACGCTGACGCTCAAATCAATCATACTACTTTAAAAATTATAGGTGGACATTTATGAGCTTACCATCTGAGCAAAATTGGTTAGTTCTAAACAATCTTATTACAGATTTGATTAAAAGAGGATATCAAATTCCTCAAGGAATTAACCCTGAGATGGGGTTGATCAGGTCTACAATTAGTTCTTATAAAAGAGACCCTTCCCATCCAGATTTGATTAATGGTTTAGCAAATGCAGAAATGTCTTTAAATAGTATTCAGGCTACTCTTTTAACAATTGCTGAAGAAAATGAGGGTGAAGAGTATGTTGACCAATGGCTTGACTTATTAAAAAGAGTCATGAGGGGAGAAGAGGTACTTGAATTCCCTAAATCCAGGTCAAAATTTCTTGTGAATTCACCTCCTGGATTAACTACTGGAAGAATTAATTTAAGAGTTCCTTTAGCTGAAGAAAGAGTCCAAGAAATTGCGGAATGGAATGGTCTTATCATTGAATTTGAAGATGATGTGACTGTTGAATTACATGGTGATAAAGAAGATCTCCAAAATGGTTTAAAAGAGATGGGATCTTTCTTTTTAGAAGATTAAAGGTGATTAAATGACTAAAATTTTAGCAATCAGTGATGTTCATGGTGAAGAAAATGAGAATTTATATACTTATTTAGGCAACAACGACATTGATTTAGTTTTGATTCTTGGTGATATTACTGATTTTGGACCTTTAGAATTTGTAGAAACTTTTATTAATAAAATTTATGAATATGAAGTAGATGTAATAGCTATTCCTGGAAACTGTGACCCTAATGGAATTTGTAATGCTATTAATGATGTTGCATTCTGTCTTCATAATAACATTGTTGCATATGGTGACGCAATTCTATTTGGTTTTGGTGGATCTAATCCAACTCCATTTGACACACCTGGTGAAATGGATGACGATAAAATCTACAGGGCAGTTTATGACCTATTAGCTAATTATGACTATGTTTATAATTCTGATGTGCCTAAGGTCAGAATATTAGTTACACATGCACCACCATTCAATACTGCAGCGGATAGAGTTGCTAATGGTGAACATGTAGGCAGTTCAGGTATTCAAAAATCTATTCATGAGTTTGAGCCTGAAATAAATCTTTGCGGCCATATTCATGAGGCTAAGTCACTTAGTAAAATCGGAAAAACTACAGATGTGGCTAATCCTGGTATGCTCAAAGATAATGGGGCTATCTTAATTGATATCAAAGATGGTTCTAATTATGACATTGATATAATTGATTTAGCTGAATAATCTTTTATTCACTATTTTTTTCTTTTTTTATTTAATTTTTTCATTGCTTTTTACCAAAAATCAAATAACAACTTTTATTTAACATTAATTTTATACATAAATTCAGATTAATACATTAAGAGTGATAATATGATTTGGGTTACAGGAGATGTAGATGGTAAAAAGTATAAAGAACCTTTTTCTAAAGGAATCCTGTCTCGTTCACTCAATGTTGCGGATATCGGGTCCCAAAGAGCTTATGATATAGCCAGCGATATTGAAGCGAAGTTAATTCAGAAGAATATTACTGAAATTCCCAGCTATGAGTTAGCGGATGTTGTCTTAAATCATCTAAAAAGTATAGATGAAAATATTGCTATTAAATATAAAAATTTGAGGTCTTTGAGAACTTCAAAAAAACCGTTGATTATCCTGATAGGAGGAGCATCTGGTGTGGGAACTTCTTCCATGGCATTTGAGTTAGCTAATAGATTGAGATTAAAAAACCTTATCAGCACTGACATGATTCGGGAGGTAATGAGGAAGATTGTCTCTAAAGAGTTAAGTCCTGTTATTCATAAATCAAGTTTTGATGCTTATGAAAGTATAAGAACTCCTTCAATTCGGATTGATTCTGTAATAGAAGGTTTTATTAGTCATGTTGATGTGGTTAATGTAGGTATTGAAGCAATCATAGAAAGATCTGCTAAGGAAGGAATTAGTACAATCATTGAAGGTGTTCATGTTGTTCCTGGGTTCATCAAACAGGAATTGATGGAAAATAATAATATAATTATATTCACTTTAACTGTTGATGATGAAGAGGCACATAAACAAAGATTTTACTCAAGATGTAGGCAACCATGGGTTAAAAGGTCTCTTGAAAGATATATGGATAACTTCTCCACTATTAGAAAAACACAAAAATTTTTAGTTGAACAGGCTAAAATTCATGATTCTCGCATAATTAACAATGTGGATATAAATGAAACAATAGATATCATGGTAAATGATATACTTGAAAAATTCGGAGGTATAGATGATGTTGAGCAAGAAAGTCAAGGAAATAATGACAACTGATGTACTAACAACCACTTCAGACATTGATGTTGTTTGTGCATTTGAAAAATTGATGAAAAATAAAATTAGTTCTCTTCCCGTAGTTGAGGATGATAAACTAGTGGGCATTATTACTGCAACAGATGTTGGCCATAATCTTATATTGGATAAATATGAATTGGGAACTGCTGTTGAGGAAATAATGATTAAATCTGTTGTCACTGTTTCTCCTGAAGATGATTTGGAAACTGCAATTAATATAATGAAAGAAGCTTCCTCTTCTGGAATCCTAAATCAACTTCCTGTAGTTGAAAATGGAAAATTAGTAGGTATTATATCTGATGGAGATATCATTCAAGAGATTTTCTAATTTAAATCATTATTTTTTTATATTTTTTAATTTAATTATTTTTTAGAGAGTTACTGTAATCTTATTTTTTTCTAGAAATCTTTTTAATTTTTATTACAGTAATATTTTTTCTTTCCAGTAATTGATTTTTACGAACATTTATATAAGATTAAAGTCATAAATTATTAGTGGCTAGACCGGAGGGTTAGGGGTCCTCTGTAAGCACACACCCCCTTTGGTGCGGTTGAAGTTCAAGAGGCGGCTTTTTAAGAGAGTATAAGCCTAAGAGAAACAACATAGAAACCTCGTCCTGCAGGATTGGTGGTGGTGAGATTTTTACTGGAGGGTAAAGATTAGTCATCTTCAATATGGAAATGGGTCAGGCCCGGAAGGGAGCAGCTTTACTGTTAACATTCAATGCTTGTAGAATCCCGGGGCGGAGTTGGGTTTTTTAGATCACTTATATTTTTGAGATTAGTCCACTTTTGAACATGCCATTTAAATAAATAATTAAGTTTATAAATAAGTTTTTACATATAATTTATTATACTTGTTTTCATATGTCGGGATGGCCCAGCCTGGTACGGCGTCGGACTGCTAATCCGATGGTCATATGACCTCCGGGGTTCAAATCCCCGTCCCGGCGCTTTTATTATAATTTATCTATTTCTTGGTCATGGTTATATTCCAATCCTATTGGGCATGTGTGTACTGTTGCTGATTTTACTATAGGAATTTCTTTAACAATGCTTTCCTGAACAATATGTGCTAATTTATGGGATTCATTTAAGCTCATGTCTCCATCAAGCTCAATATGTAATGTAACTGTTGCATATGCTCCTAAGTAATCTACTTTTATATCATGTGCTGTATTTACATTGATGGATTTGTTTGCAACTTCTCTTATTTCATTAATCAATTCTTGGGATGGGACTTTTCCCATAATATTGTCTATATTCTCCTTTGCAATCTGATATGCTGTTTTTATGATTAGGCATCCAATCACCAATCCAATAATTGGATCTAAAATCGGAAATCCCATATTAGAAACAATAACTCCTGCCAATACTGCTATTGATGAGAAAATATCGGTTTTTTGATGCTGCCCATCTGCAACAATTGCAGGGCTGTTGATTTGCTTTCCAATAGAAATAATATATTCGCTTATTCTTAGATTGACGAGTATTCCCACTGTTGCCATTATTGCAGCATAGGTATCTGGGATGGTTATTAGTTCGGGATGAATAATTTTGTCGATTGCTCCTGTTATGATTTCATATGAGACAATAGCTAAAAATACAACAATAATCAATCCGCTTATGGCCTCCGCACGTCCATGGCCTAAAGGATGTTCATCGTCAGCAGGTTTTTGTCCAATTACAAATCCTATGTAAGCAATTATGGAAGTGGCTACATCAGATAATGTATGGGCTCCTTCGGATACTAATGCATAACTTCCGGACATTATTCCTACAGCTATATTTAAAACCGTTAGGATGCAATTTGCAATAATTGCCACTGTTGCAGCTTTTCTTCCGCCTTTACTTCTAAATTCATCCATTTACTACACGCTCTTCCAATATATTCATTGCCTTTTCAATATTTTCATATGAGTTTGCATAAGACATTCTCACATGTCCTTCACCGTTGGATCCGAATGCTGCTCCGGATACTGTCACTACACCTGCATCTGCTGCTTTTTTAACAAAGTCTTTATCTTCAATTTTCGGGAATACATAGAAAGCTCCTTCTGCATTAACTGTTTCGTATCCCATTTCATTCAATCTAGAAACAATTAGGTCACGTCTGTTTTTAAATTCATTGACCATTTTGTGGACTTCATCTTGCGGACCTGTTAAAGCTTCGTATGCTCCTTTTTGTGCAGTGGAATTGGCACATGCAATGCTGTTTTGATGTATTTTGAACAGTTCTTCGCTGTATGTTTCGTTTGCATTCAAATAGCCCACCCTTAATCCTGTCATTGCATATGTTTTTGAAAATCCGTTAATGGTAATCACATTATCACTGTATTTTGCAGGGGAATAATGTTTTTTGTCATAAATGATTTTTTCGTATATCTCATCTGATATGATTAGGAAATCCTTATCCATTGATAAATCTGCAATTGCTTTGATGTCTTCTTTTTCCATCACTGCACCGGTTGGATTGGATGGTGAATTTAATATGATTGCTTTTGTTTTGTCTGTGATTTTTTCTGCAACGTCATCTGCTTTTAATTTAAATTCATTTTCCATTTTGCAGTCAACAGGTACGATGCTTCCACCTGCAAGGTTTAGCACAGCTTCATACAATAAAAAGCTAGGATTTGGCAAAATTACCTCATCACCTTTTTCAATGAATGCCTGTGCACTGACATATAGTGCCTCACTTGCTCCAACAGTGACAATTACATTTTCAGGATTTGTCTTTATCCCGTTATCTCTTTTGAATTTTTTTACAATTTCCTCTCTCAATTCAACATACCCCTTATTTGGGGTATAATGGGTATCGTTATCATCGATGGATCTTTTCATTGCATCTTTAATGTTTTGTGGCACATCAAAATCAGGTTCTCCAATACCGAGGTTTATTGCACCAGGTTTTGTTGCTTCAAACATTTTTCTTATTTGGGATAATTCAATTAATTTTGTTCTGCTTGCTGGATTTATCATAACTTTTACCTCTTTAGTATTAATATATAATTTATAGTAAATTAATTTTTTTCTAAGAAATATTATTCGCAGGCACCGCAGTTATAACATGGGCCTGTTTCACACCATGGGGTTTGCTTTAAATTTTTCAATCTTTTATGCTCTATTCTTAGGAATCTTTCATTTACACCAACGTCAATGTTGTCCCATGGCAGTTCATCCCCTACATCATATTTTGGAATTAGTTCCTTCCACTCTTTTAATGTAGGTTGCCTTGTCAGTGATTTTTCAATAAGTGCACCAATGCCCCTATTTCCACAAGACAATATATATTGGACTAGTCCTTTTTTAGGACTTTCGCACTTAATGTTATATTTTCGCATTTCTTTTTTAATATATCTGGTTTTTCGTTTTATGTCTTTAAAATCATAAGGCTCCCATTGTAATGGTGTGTGGGGTTTTGGAATTATTGGATTTATACTGAATTTCACGTTTTTGATGCTATTATGCATTTTGGCTATTTTTTTCATGTATTCGCATAATTCTTTTATGTCATCCATTGTTTCTCCAGGAATTCCAATTAGGAAATATAATTTTATTTTAAAGTCAAGATCAACTGCATTTTTTATTACTGTAAAAATTTGTTTTTCTAGTATATCTTTATTTATCACTTTTCTCAAGTGGTCAATAGATTCAGGAGCAAGTGTGATAGTCTTGAGTCCACTTCTTTTGAGTGACTCTAAAGTTTCTTTGGTTATTGATTCGATTCTAAGTGATGGTGTTGATATCTGAAATCCTTCACCTTCAAGTCCTGTAATCAGTTTTTCCAAATCTGTATAATCTGAAACTGCTGCACCAATTAAAGTGACTTTATTCAATCCGGTTGTGTCACGATTTTTTTTAGCAATGTCAATTAGCTTTTGGTAGTTTGTCTCTCTCATAGGCCTATAGAGATAACTTGCCATACAGAACCTGCATCCTCTGGTACATCCCCTTGAAACATTTAACATGATTGAATTGTTGAATATTGTTTGGTAATTTTCATCATCGCTTTTACTTATTATAGGTTGGGTGATGTGATACGCATCATCCATATTTTTAATGATATTGATTTTTGTCTTGTTATTGAATTCAGGTATGTAGATTCCAGGCAGGTCTAAAAATTTTTTCAGATTTCTGTCCTTGCCCTCCAGATATCTGTCCAGGAATTTATCTATTATGTTTTCACCTTCACCAATTATGAAAACATCAATGTAGTCGGATAACGGCATCGGATTTGCAGTGGCACATGGTCCCCCTGCAATAATGAGTGGATCATCTTTTGTCCGGTCCTTTCTCTTGAGGGGTATTTCAGCCCTTTTAAGCATATCCAATACATTGAAATAGTCTTCTTCAAACTGGATAGAAAAGCTTATTATATCAAAATATTTGCTTGGAGTATTTGATTCGATTGAATTTGTGCTTGGAAAAATAATTCGCTCACACCAAGTATTTTCCCTTTCATTTATTTGATTATATAGTATATTGTATCCTAATGATGACATTGCAGTTCTATAAATATTTGGATACGCCAATCCAAAATGGATATCGATATTCTTGATATTTTTTTTGAACACGTTTTTTTCGTATAGCATATAATCAACAATTTTTTCAATTTTTGGAAATTTTATTTTTTCAACTTAAATGAGTTATTTTTAATTTTATACTTTCGTATTAGGTTATTTTTTCTAATTGATATAATAATCTTTTTAAACTAATTATAAAAGTTTCATTCTAATCGATTTTATTTATAAAAGAACATATTATTTAAATTTTATTTTTTATTAGATTGTTAAAATTTTAAGTCAAATTTAAGATATTTAATCTTATCTGAGCTTATTTCAACATAATTATTCTTTTATTTTATATTTATATATGATTTCTATCTTTTTTAGACAATTTAATTAATTTAAATGAGTTTTTCAGATTTTTAAGTTTTAAAAACATTTATATAAGATTAAATTATATATCTTTATCCACTCATTATGAAATACTATATTTTAGTATAATCATATTTTACTATAAAATTTTCGTAATGAGAACCAAGAGGTGGAAAAATTTCGATAAAAAATAGAACTTTGTTTATTTCCATTGCATTAATAATGTTTCTTGTAATGGGAGCAGTTAGTGCAACTGAATTAAATAATGGTTCAAATACAGAAGATTCAAATTTAGTATCCGATAATGGTTATTCATTATCTGTAGAAAATAAATTAGAAGTTTCTAGCGAGGATTCTATCTCAGAGACTAATATAGTTAATTCTCATGATGATGATTTGAATGATTATTCTTCAAGTGATGATTTAAAAAGCACACAGGAGGATAATGACGGAAAAGTTCAAATTTCCAACAATGATATTGTTGCAATTGATGAAAATACAAACTCTTCAGAAGGTAGTGATGTTTTGTCCGCTTCTGAAAGTGATAAATTAGAGGCCAGCTCTTCCAAAATATCTTCAAGTTTGGATGTGTCTGACACTCACTATGCGAAATCAGCCACATATTTCAAAGTTGCCTTGAAAGATAAAAGCGGAAAAGCTATTGCCAATCAGAAAATCACTTTGAAAGTAAACGGCAAAAAATACTCTGCAACTAGTAATAAAAATGGAATCGCTTCAGTTAAAACAGCTGCTTTGTCAGTTGGATCTTATACTGTAGCTCTTAGTTATGCAGGAAGTTCCGCATATTCAAGTTCTTCACTTTCAAAGAAGGTTAAAGTGTTATCCTCAATTAATGGAGGCGACATTACTAGATACTATGGATCTGTTTCCCAGTATTCAGTCACATTTTGGAAAAATTATAATGCATTAGCAAATACTAAAGTTTCATTTAAAGTCAATGGTGTAACTTACACAAAAACCACTGATAAGAATGGTGTAGCTAAATTGCCAGTCAATTTGGCTCCAGGTAAATATGTTATTACAACAACAAACCCTTACTCTAAGGAAAAGTTGTCAAATAATTATATTTCTAAAAAAGATGGTACCACTCTTACACATGGTTCAACCAATACATACTTATCTCCAAAAGTAAAATCCACTTTCATCGTTACTTTAAAATCAAAACATAATGTTTTAATTAAAGATAAGAAAGTCGTATTTAAATTTAACAATAAGAAAGTAACCGCTAAGACTAATTCGAGGGGGAACGCTCTCATAACGATTCCTGCTCTTGCTAAAGGTACTTACACTATTAGTTATAGTTATTCTGGAGATAAATTTTATTCAGGTTCATCAGAATCTGGTAAATTGTATGTTGGCACTAAACAGACTGCCAAAATATCCGCAGGCAATTTAGTCATGAACTATAAGGACGGTTCTGTGTATAAGGTTACTGTAAAGGACAAATCAGGAAAACTTCTTAAGTATATTAAAGTTAAATTCACTATTAATGGAAAAACCTACACTCATAAAACCAATTCAAATGGTATTGCTAAGCAAAGCATAGGTCTTGGTGTCGGTTATTATGCCATTAAAACTGTGGTTTCTGATACTCATTACAAATCAAGTACAGTCACTAAGCATGTTTCTGTTAAAGGAACAAAATTTGTTGGCTCAGATCTTTACGTTACACCCGGCAAAATGGTTTCTTACTCTGTCAAAATACTTAATTACAAAGGCAATCCAGTTAAAAATGCTAAAGTAACATTTACTGTTGACGGTAAGAAATATGAAGGAACTTCAAACACAAAGGGTGTTGCTAAAGTAAGTTTAGGAGTCTTGTCTGATGGTACTCATAAGATTAAGTATTCCAAGGATTCCTTCTCAGGTTCATCAAAAATATATGTTGTGAACTCTGTTACACTCAAACAGCTTATGGCAGCATCCAACAATGTTGAAAAATACATAGTAAAGAATCATAAATTACCTTCAACTGTTAAAATTGGTGGTATTACTTATTCCACCGCTGAATATATGTATTTAGCTTCTAAAGCTATTGTTAATTTAAAAGCAGGTAAAAAAACAAATATTGCCGTTAAGGATATTGCTAATCCAAGCAGTCCTTCATCAACATATAGCGCAGGTAATTTGTATAATTATCTTTCTGTTGCTAAAAGCATTGTTAAAACAGCAGATTCTAAAGGTAAGATGCCTAACACCGTGAGTTCTAAATTAGGTACTATTGGTTACAAAGCGGCGGTTTATGCTTTCGCACGTATCGTGTCATTTTATGATGACAATGGTAGGATGCCATCATATGTTGAGATTAAATCTCTAAGTAGTTCTAGTACTTCTACTACTTTGAATGCTAAGAACACTATAAAGGATTTAACCGCATATCTTGCAGCAACTAAAAATTGTCAAGTAAATAATGCTAAAATCAAGAAGTTAGTTGCAAAACTGACTAAAGGTTTAAAAACTGATAAACAGAAAGCTACTGCAATCTTTAACTATGTTAGGGATACAATATCATATAGTTTCTATTATGATACAAAACATGGTGCTGTTGGCACATTAAATGCTAAATCAGGTAATTGTGTAGATCATTCACATTTGCTTGTTGCAATGTATAGAACTGCAGGTCTTGCCGCCAGATACGGTCATGGTAAATGTACGTTCTCAAGCGGAGGTACATACGGGCATGTCTGGACTCAGGTATTGGTTGGAAATACTTGGAAGGTAAGTGATGCAACAAGTTCTAGAAACTCGTTAGGAAAAGTAGTTAATTGGAACACAAAATCCTATAAATTGTATGGATACTCTTCAAGTATCTCATTCTAATTAACTATTTTATTTTTTTTTAAAATTTTTTATTTTAATTTTTAAACTTTTTTTTAATAGCTATTAATTTATAATAGTTCTAATAAATATTTAATAAGCAAACTATTAGGACAATATTATGAATTCTAAAAAATATACAAAAGTGGCTGTTGGCGGAACTTTTGACAAGTTTCATGATGGGCACAAAAAATTATTATCCACTGCTTTTGAAATAGGGGATAGAATCGAAATTGGGGTGACCTCTGATGCATTTGGAGGTCTAAAAGGAGATATTGATTCTTGTGAAGAGAGAATGAGTAATCTTAGATCCTTTTTTTCAGATAAATCTGATTTTGTTGTTATTCCTTTGGAAGACCCTTATGGGACTACTATATATGATCGCGATTTTGAAGCAATCGTTGTTAGTGAAGAGACTGAACCAACTGCAGTTGAAATTAATAAGATTAGAATTTCTAAAGGCATGAAACCTCTTGATATTGTTGTAGTTAGCTTTGTACTTGCTTATGATGGAAATCCTATATCGTCAACACGAATTAGGCGTGGCGAAATAAATCAAAATGGAAATTTCGTTGAATAATCAAAAAATAATCGATATGTTTATTAATGCATTTCGATAAATAATATATTAACATAAAATTTTATGTTTATATTTGAGGTGGTTATATGGCAGTAAATATTGATTCCGATAAATGCGGGCACATTCAAGATTGTCCCGTACAAGGATTATGTATTAAACTTTGTGAGCAAGGTGCAATCATAGAAGAAAATGGTGATGTATCCATTGTTCCGGAAAATTGTGATGATTGTGACCTTTGCATACAAAATTGTCCAAATCAAGCTATATCTAAAGCATGAGGGATCACAATGTTTAATATAGAAAGAAATGGTGAAGAACACCGTAAATTATCTTATAAAGATAATAAATGTGTAGGTTGTGGAATTTGTACTGATGTATGTCCTACTTCTTCTTTAAGATTAGGGCCTATTGTACCTATTGCACGTGGTTTAATAGAAATGGATTTGGTCTCAGTTAATCAGGATTCCTGTGTATTTTGTGGATTATGTTCTGTAGCATGTCCATTTGATGCATTGTCATTATCTATTAATGGGGAATCTATTAAAAATAACAAAAACTATCCATTCTGGGAAACCGAATCAGAAGTCAATGATGAGGAGTGTATGTACTGCGGCAAATGTCATGAAGTTTGCCCTAGAGATTCCATATTGTTTGAAAGACATCTTCCAAATCCTGCTGATTTAGTCAGAGGAGAGATTGAGATTAATAAGGATAAATGTATATACTGCTCTTTCTGTGCGGATATGTGTCCTGCTGGAGCAATAACAATTAAAAATATACCTACATCTACAGTTGATATGTTGAATAACTCTATAGAAGTAGACTTGTCCAAATGTATTTTCTGTGGTGTTTGTAAAAGAGTTTGTCCTGAAAATGCAATCAAACAAATCTGTTCCACATGTATGTTGAGAGAGGAAATTGAAGTTCCTGAAATTACAGGTGAAACAATAATCTTGGAAGATTCATGTGTAAATTGTTCATGGTGTTCTGAAATATGTCCTGTTGATGCAATCACAGTAACTAAACCATTCTCCGGAAAATTGGAGTTAATTGAAGAAGAAGAGAAAGTCTGTAAAGGTGACTCATGTCATGCTTGTCAAGATGTTTGTCCATGTAATGCAGTTAGCATTGTTGATGGAAAATCCGTCACCAATCTGGACTTCTGTAATTTATGTGGCGCTTGTGTGACTGCATGTCCTCAAGACATCAGAATCTTAACAAGAACCGATATGAAGTTAAACAATATTAATTCCGAGTCTTGGAGTGAAATTTTAAATACTTTGGTTGGAAAATAGAGAGGTTATCTCTCCATTTTCAAATTTTATTTATTAAAAAGTCTCGTTCTGTTTTTAGCAAATTTTGCATGTTATTTTGTGTTTTTTCAGTTATATTTGAGATATAACTTCCTACAAGAAGCACTATCACTATCAATCCTCCGATTATCAGGATTAATTCGGCGCTTCCTTGTCCACTGTTGTCTAATCTTTTTTTATACATGTGTCCTGTTGTCTAATATAGTATTTCTGACATCTATGATGTCGTCTTTTGCTTTTAGGCTGACGTCACTTGTTTCCATATATGATCTGTATATGGTCAATGCCAGCAATGCTATTACGAGCACTCCGCCAAAGAGTAAGATATACTCTGCGGCACCTTGTCCAGAATTTTCGTTCATTATTTTTGGTTTGAATTTCATGTTTTTTCACCAGTATTAAATTTATTTTTTTACTATATTAATATTACTATTATTATATAAAGTATTACTTTTTCTATTTTTTCACCTAATTTTCGTGTTTTTTTCCATTAGGTTTATAAATAGTGATTTAGATATTATATAATAGTTAAATAATAGAGTGATTAAAAATTTATAAGGGTGAAATCGTGGGAAATACAATAAAATTAGTTTCAGGTTTTATTTTATTTGTAATTGGTGTTCTCATTGCATATGAGACAAGTGTTTATAACTTATTGGATATCCTATTAGTGGTAGGATTAATCATTTCCATCGTTGGAGTGATACTGATAGTCAGCTATTTCGTTGATTCTAATGCGGATAGGACCACTAATATGATTAAAGAATTTTTAGAGTCTAAAGATATTAATTCCTCATCATTTTCAGGTTTTGAAAAGAAAAATGATAATGCGGATAGGCCTTTAAAAATTCGTAACGATTATAATGATTATGAAGATTTAGCGTATGATGAGTTAGTCATTGAGGATTATCCGGATTCAACTCCTGGTGAATATTATGAGGAATCCTATGATGATTCTAAAGCTGTTTTAAATGTTGTTCAAAGGGAAGAACCTGACATTGCTGAAAAACAGTTAGTATTCACCCCGAATTATGGCAGACCATTAAAAGTAACAAGGGCTCCTAAGAAACGTCAAAATGATTATTTCACTGAAGACGTTCCTGAAATCATTGTTCAAAATGACAAGTCTGATGAGATTCAACGTGCATTGCAAGAACCAGCTCCTGTTGAAGAAGTGGTTCCAGCTCCATCATTAACTCCACAAGTTTCAGAGCCTAGGGATATCAAGATTGATGTCAATCATCCTGAAAGTTTGCCGGTTCCAAAATCCCTTAACAGTTATGTGATATGTGATGGAGGACTATTGACTTCTCAAGAGGCTTTCGATCAACTAGCAACCAATGTTAATAAGGAAATAATGTTGGAAATTCCTTCATTGAATGATTTGTCTGACAGGTTCTTATCTCATGTACCTACAATATACTCCAGAGTAATCATTGATGAGTTTGATGTTTCAGATATTTCTTACATGTTTTTAATTTCTTCTCTTTTAAAACAAGGAGTTCACATTAAGACAGTTCCAAAAGTTCATTCAGTTAATCTAATCACTGATGACTCTCATGCTATGATTATCTCAGAAGGTCAAAATGACTTGGAGTATGGTGCAATATATGATGATAGAAGTTCCATTTCCAATATTAGGGCAGACTTCGAAAAAACTTGGAATTTAGCATCTAATTTGGATGAAAATATTCTTATGGGTGCTGTTGGGGGAAGTGCTTAATGGAAATTAGATGGTTAGGCCATTCAGCCTTTGAAATTATCAGTGATGATAATGTAAGGATATTAATTGATCCATTCATAAGCAATAATCCCGTTTGTCAAGTGCCTGTTGAAGAATTAAATCCTGATATAATCTTACTTACTCATGGGCACTCTGATCATTTTGGTGATGCTTTAGAAATATCAAATAGTACTAATGCTCCTATTGCATGTATTCACGAAATTTCACTCTTTTTAGCTAAACAAGGAATTAGGAACATTAGTGTTAATATTGGAGGATCATTCATATTCAGAAATATTAAATTCACAATGCTTGAAGCTAAACACTCTTCAGAGATTGACATGGTTGAGGAAACAGTTCCTGGAGGCATAGCTGCAAGCTTTTTAATAACATTCGAAGATGGAACTAAAATTTTCCATTGTGGTGACACTGGTTTATTTGGTGATATGAAAGACATCATTGGTTCAATTTATAAACCTGATGTGGTAATGGTTCCTATTGGTGATAAATTTACTATGGGGCCGTTTGAAGCTGCATTAGCTACTATGTGGATGAATCCAAAAGTAGTTATTCCAATGCATTACAATACTTTCCCGCCAATAGAACAAGATCCGGCAATCTTTGCCAATTTTGTAAGTCAGTTTAACCCTAACATCGATGTTGTTGTTATGAATCCTGACGAATACTTTGAATATAATCCTGAAGATTATCAGGATTAATTTTTTTCATATTTTTTTCTTAGATGATACTCTTCATCGATATCACATTTTCCGGATGGCAACACTCTTATGATATCATCAAGGGTTAAAAGGTCATCTTCATTTATTTTATGCAATATCTTTTTAGCAATTGCCTCTTTTTTTGTAAAACCCGGTTTCAATACAACGAAATTGTCACAATGCGCTTCCAATGCTTCAATTGGTCCGGCCATTATTCTTTTGCCTTCGTAATCAACAATTCCAACGGCAAGTTTAACTCTTGCACCTCGGATGTAATTGCGGTGGCCCCTTATGACGAATGATCCTTTAGCTAAAAACTCTCCTGCCTCAGGTGTTTTTGAAACTTGGTCCGGATGGACCCAGAATACGTCTTGAGATGTGAAACCCATTGACCAAGCAGATGAAAATGATGCAGCAAACTCTCCTGATTCTTTAAGGATATTGTCATTTAATTTATTGCCGTTTAATTTTATTGCAGTTGAACTTGCACCATGTATATCTGCATGCAAATAAATATCGTTAGGCTCCAAATATTTTTTCACGACATTTTCATTGCTGTTAGCGTCCCTTCCTCCAACAACTAGAATGTTGTCGGAGCTGATGAACCATCTTAATTTCTCATACCACTTGAGATTCTTTTTAACCCTTTTTCTTGGGACTGCAATATGTTCCATTGCTATGTCTTTTTTAGCTTTAATCTTTTCAAGTTGTTTTTTGGTATTTTCAATAGCTATCAATGCACCTTTTGTTTTCCTTTTTGCTTTTTTAGCTTTTTCATAGTATACTTCTGCATTTTCAGGTATTGTCATTTTAGGATCTATTATTAGATTGGTATCATCAATATTTAGGGTCAATACGCCCATCTTATCGATTGACTCATAGATTTGGGCTTCTGCCATTCCGTCCTTTTTAGCTTTTTTTAAGATTTTTCCAATTTCATTAAAAGAGTAGTCTTTACCTCTTGCTGAGTTCACAACATTTATGATGTTTTCGATGGTAGGGTAATTAGAATAAATAACCTCTCCCTTATGTTGACTGTCTTCGATAGTTTTATTAAAATTATCAAGTGTTTCTTCTTGTAATCTTAATCTTTTTTCGAACTTGTTTACCTTTTTATTCCAGGCTGCCTCTTTCACATCTTTGATGCTGGTGTTGACCTTTTTTGAATAAAACTCATCACAAGCTTCATTGAAGTTGTCATAATATGTTTTTTCATAGTCTTCGTATTTTACAAGGTCAAGCGGAATGACATCCTCTTTGTTTTCTTTTTTCGCAATTTGAGGTTTTATTGATCCTTCTTTGAGATTATCGAATAAATCCTTAAGTCCTCTGTAGAGTGCTGAAATTTGCTCCCCATTTAATTCCGCAGCAGGAGAATTTTTGTCCAATTCTATAATTTTACTGGCTCTTTGGATAATCTCTTCAGCATATAAGCTTCCAAGCCCGTTCATCGCAAGTGTTCTGACTACATCCCTATCGGAATTTTTAAATAATTCTTTAAATTCATTTTCATTTACTGAAATTGGATTGATTCCTCTTTCTTCAGGAAACATATATTCCCTTTTGGAACTAATGTCTCTTGTGCTCCCTTGCTGTCTTTTCAGTGGCAAAATAATATTGTTTTCATCATCGAGAAGTATGATATTTCCCTTGTCGAATAATTCGACGATTATTGTGTAATATTTGTCTTTTTTAACTCTGATTTCAACTACACGGTCAAAATTGTGCTGTTTGATGCTTTCAACGTGAGCTCCTTTCACTCTTTTTCTTAAAAGCATTGGAAAAGTTGGCGGGTTTGTCGGATTTTCCAGTGGATATTGGCTGGTATGTATTCTAGAACCGCATTGCATTACCAAATCGACTCTACCGGTTCCAGGAACATGAAATCTCATAACAACTATATCTTTTGTTGGTTGGAATGATTTATCAACTCTAGCACCACTTAACAGATTATTTAATTCTTCACTTATTGTATAAATGTCTACATTGGACATGGATTTCATTATTTACCACCTTTTCATCAATACTTTAATATATTATAACTCACTAAAATTATATTAATATATTTAATTTAATGGAGGATATCAATGGACACAACTATTAAAGTCACTACTATTCATATTGTTGCTGCTCTTGTTGCCGCCCTTATTTCAACCGCTTTGACTGTTGGTTGGTTTGGATTTAAAAATGATATTTTTGCGTTCTTTGTAGCAGTGATTATCTTGTATTTTGTCGGTCAATTTTCACAAAAAATTGCAGGTGATGAAATCTCCGGATTCTCCCAATGGTTATGGGACGGAATTTCACCATTCTTCTTTACATGGGTTATTTCATATACATTATTTGTAATGTACTTATAATCCCCCAAAGAATATCCATATAAATACTATTAATAATGCGGTTATTAATAAAACTGGAGCTATTATCTTACTGACGGCCACAACGGAACTAATTGTTGAGATTAATTCTGTTGAATTTTTTGGCCCGAATGTATTTAAATTTTTTATTTTTTCGGTTCCAGTTCCAACTTCTACTTTTTCCAAATCTTTTATTGCTTCATTTATGCTTATTTTAACATATTCAATAATTTCTGGTCTTTTTGCAATTCCAATAGGATTATATCCTCTTGAAAGGGTATTGACAGTGTGTGTATCGGTTGTCATTACTTCAATTTCATCTATTTCCAAATCGCTTACTGCATCGATGATTTCCTGTCTGAATCCGATTTCCATATTGTTGGAATCAAAAAGAACATATGCTGTTCTTTGATTGTCGACTTCAACTACCATTGTTTTTATACCGCTTTCACCAATTCCCTCATGTTTGTCAAGGGATCCCATTGTATCCTCATAACAGCCCACTTTAATCTCATGCTTTGTCTGATTCGGGTCAATTGTATCTATTACATCAATCAATTGGAACACTTCGGAGTTTCCAGGAAGCACTTCTCCACTTTCCGGTGTAAATGAATTATGGCAATCAACAATGATTGAATCGTTTACATGGCAGTGATTTCTGCTTTGAGCCATCATTGTAAGACCAACACCAAATTCAATGTCGTCAACTGCTTCAGGAGCAAAAGTGGATAATATGACCATTCCATCATTGAAAAATTGAACTCCAATATTAGCTTTTTCACAGTTGTATCTCACGAATTTACTTGCATCCGGTGAGTAGGTAACTCTTTTTAAACCATTTTTAACGGATTTTTCAATTTTATCAATTTCAGACACGGCTATCGGATTGAAGTCATGTGTGGATGGGCCATGAGCAACCATTGTAAAGTGGTCAAACTTGTTTGCAAGAATTGTAGGCATGTTGGATCCTCCTAAATCTCCAAGAGGTCCAGGATGTACTGAAGGAGATATGAATAATGCCTTGATTCCTTCAGAGGTTTTAAAACTTACAAATGTAACCACTGTATCAATTGCCTCACTCATGTTTTCGAATACGCCTTCAAGGGAATTGGATCCTTCGTTCATATGTGCAATGAATAGACTTAACAAATCAAGCACACCAATTCCAACGTTTTTACTAAATGGGGCGGCGATAACTTTAATAAATGCATAAATGGCTAAAACAAATATTACCGCAGCAACAAATGCCTTGATGGTGATTTGTAATATTGCAGGTCCCATAAAGCTTGTGTCAATAAATATGAATGTGATTAAAGTATAAAGCGCTAAGATAAGTAATGGTTGTATTAGTCCTGTAATTGCGGCGATTGTAAATCTCACTTTGGATGTTGCCCAAAATACCAATGTATTAAATCCGTAGATTAGCACACAACCGAACAGCATTGTGTTCAGGAAAATGTCCACGTTTAAAATGTGTGAGATTATGCAGCCTAAAAGAATAATAATTCCAAGAATTGTCATGGACAATCCGGATAAAAACATTGAATGCTTAATTTTTAAGTTTATTCCGTGAAGACTACTAATTATCTGTTGGTTTAATGCTCCACTCATAATTGAGCTGGCACCAAGAACAACCAATCCGAATAATCCTCCCATAATAAAATCTTCAACTAGTCCATGGTTTGGCACATAGTCGATTAAATAATATATGCTTCCTATTAGGAAACTTAAAACTAACATGACCATAATTGAATATTCTGTCTTTGGAAGGGTTTTGATATATTTTGACAATCCTGCAACGCTACTCATACTTGACATAATTTTCCTCGTTTTTATCATTAGCCATTAAATTTATTAAATCTAAAAATTTTATATAGGTATAGTTATATTTTTTATTAATAAATATGTTATTCTAATAAGGTGAATAAATGGAAATAAAATTGAATGTTCCAATAAAAGATGAAAATTTAAATGAATTGAATGCTGGTGATGTGGTCTACTTAACAGGAAATATTTTAACTGCAAGAGACCAGGCTCACAAGAGACTCATTGAACAAGGTGCTCCATTGGATATTTCCGGTGCGGTGTTATTCCATGCAGGGCCGATTATAACTGAAAAAGAAGGTGGTTATGAAATGGTTGCTATAGGACCTACCACCTCAATGAGGATGAATCCTTATCAAAGTGATGTCTTGGATATGGGTCCGAAAATTGTAATAGGCAAAGGTGGAATGGACGATACTGTCCGTGAGGCATTAATTAGAAACAATGCAATTTATGTCGTTGCGACAGGTGGATGTGCCGCATTATACGTTGATGCAGTTGAGGAAATTGAAAGTGTGGATTGGTTGGACTTGGGAATGCCTGAAGCGATGTGGAACTTGAAGGTTAAAGATTTTGGTCCGCTCATTGTTGCGATGGATAGTAAGGGCAATAGTTTATATGATTAATTCATATACTAAAAAGGAATACTTATATATTAAATCATTTCATACTATATTTTAATTTATATTAATATTTATTACAAAATGAGGATGTGTTTATTATGGCTGATATTAATGAACTCGCAGAAAAAAAATTGAAATCAAGAATGACAAAAATTAGAAAATGTAACAGAGAACCTGAAGAAAAACAAAAGTTTTCAGAAAAATTAGGAGTTTCCTTTGAAATTGAATTCCAAAACAAGAATCCAGATAAACTTACTGACGGTTTGACCATAATCACAAGTCCTGAAGGAAAAGTTTTATTTGCAGACTATTTTTATGGAATTCCTGAAGAGGAAAATTACACTAATGTTGAAGTCACTGAAAAACAATTAAAATCAATTTTGGAATTCTTTGAAGATTTTAAATTAGAATTAGATGACTCTGATTAGATGATAGTAAATAATTCATTGGATGAAGTTAAAAAAAGAGAGAATGCACTATCAATTATTAAAAGCATAGTTGAAATTGAAGGCAGATCCTCTTTATTTGATTTAACTGGATTGTCCGGAGGGTTTATTGCCACACCCTCTGAAATTAGTCTTTTGGAAACTTATGTTGGCCCAGCTATTTTTGAAGATGCCCTTCAGGAAGTTGGAATAGATCATATGGGTGGTGAAAAGGTACTCCCATTAAACAGAACTTCCTCAGGAATACTGGCCACAATTTTAACTCTTGTTAAAAAGGACACAAATGTTGTCCATTATCTTGCACAGTTGCCGGCTCATCCATCAATTCCCAGAAGCTGCAAATTAGTCGGCGCCAATTACTTTGAAACTGATGTTTTTGAGGAATTTTCAATACCTGAAAACACCTCATTGGTTGTCATCACAGGTTCCACAATGGACCATAAGGTGATTGATGAGGATGAGTTTAAAAAAGTTATTGAAATGGCACATGAAATGAATATCCCTGTCATGGTTGATGATGCTTCCGGAGCAAGGCTTCGGACTGTTGTCTTTAATCAGGCAAAAGCATGTGATTTGGGTGCGGACATTGCCATAACAAGCACTGATAAGCTGATGCCGGGTCCAAGAGGTGGGCTCATGGCAGGCCGTAAAGATCTGATTGATGAAATCAAAGTCAAGGTTAACCAATTCGGTCTTGAAGCTCAGCCGCCGGCGGTTCTTGCAATGTTGAATGGTATTAAAAACTTCGATGGAGATAATTTAGTTAAAAGTTTCACAAGAAAAGATGAATTGTTTGATTTATTAAATGAGAAATTTGATAATTTTGATAAAACCCCTACCGGTGTGATGATTTCACCTGAGGGATTGAATACTGAAATTGATGCTCAACACAATCTATCCGATAATGATGTGGCATTTTTATTTTCATTTATATTATTAAAAGAACATGGGATTATTACCATTCCGGCCGTTTCAATGCCCGGTGCATCAGCCACAATAAGATTTGATTTATCTACAAGCGATGCATTTAATTTAGATTTAAAAGATTTAAATAAAAAAATAGAATCTTCATTTGTCAGATTACAGGAAGTAATAACAAATGAAGAAAAATGTAGGGAGATTGTATTTAATTCTTAATTATACATTCTCCGGAAATTACTTTTTCTAAGGTTCCATCAATTTTTTCAACTACTAAAGCTCCTTCTCTGCTGATACCTAATACGTAAGCATCATAGTTTTTGTTGAATGGTTCTCTGACTTCCACAATTTTTCCAATGGAATATGAACGTTTTCTCCATTCTTTTAGGATTTCTTCAAATCCTTCATTGTTGAAGAGTTCACTGATTTTTTCGAATTCTTCTAAAAAGATTCTTATTAAAGTGTTTTCATCTTCTTTTCTTCCGAGCTCATCAGCAAGAGTTGTTGTTCCGTCTTGCAATTCTTCAGGGAAGTCACTGATGTCAATGTTTGCATCAATACCAACACCGATAATAACGTTTTCAATGGTGTTGAACTTGGTAACTGCTTCAGTCAGGATTCCGCAAACTTTTTTTCCGTGTAGCATGATGTCGTTTGGCCATTTGATTTCTGAAGAGGTTATTCCGGTTCTTTCAATTGCCTTTGCAACAGCTACCCCTGTTGCTAATGTGATAAGTGGAAGTTTGGAGTAGTGAACATTTGGCTGCAAGATGATTGATAACCAAATTCCACCAAGTGGGGATTCCCAGGATTTTCCGGATCTTCCCCTTGCGTCGGTTTGTTTTTCTGAAATGACTACTGTTCCATTTTCAGCACCGTTCATTGCTAAAAATTTTGCAACGGTATTTGTTGATTTCACTTCATTGTAAACGTATAAGTTTTTGCCTATGTATTCAGTATCCATATCTTTGCTGATTTCTGACGCTTTAATATATTCAGTGTCTTCCTTTCCAATCTCTTCAACTAAATTTGCAAAATCATGAATATCAATTTGTTGTATCTCCTCAATTGATTCATTAGAAAGTTTTCCTTCTTTTTTTAATAATTTTATTATCTCTTCTCTCATTTACAAATCTCCAAAATGTTATTTCTTTTGCATTTGTTGATTTTTAGCCATGTTTTGATAAGATCCAACAGCCGCAGAGATTGCAGCTATTTTTTTACCAGGCATAAATGTTGATTTGAGTCTGTTTACATATTCCATATCTTCTACAATCACATTTTGCATTTCCTCTTCAATACCTTTTTTATAGGTATCAATGAAGTGAGTATTTAAATCACCAGATATGAAATTAGGATTTCTCAAAATTGCTTTATGGAATGGAATTGTGGTTTTAACACCTAAAATGATGTATTCACTTAATGCTCTTTTCATTCTGTTAATTGCGTCGTTTCTGCTTCTTCCATAAGTAATTAATTTGGAAATCATTGAGTCGTAGAATGTAGGAATTGTATAATTCATGTATACTCCACTGTCCAGACGTACACCAGGTCCTCCAGGTGACCTGTAACCTGTGATTTTTCCAGGATTCGGTGCAAAGTCATTAAGTGGGTCTTCTGCATTGATACGGCATTCGATTGCATGGCCTGTTACTTGAATATCCTTTTGTTCATAGCTTAATTCATCACCGTTGGCTATCTTGATTTGCTCTTTGATTAAGTCAGTGTTTGTAACTAATTCGGTAATTGGGTGTTCCACTTGAATACGGGTATTCATTTCAAGGAAATAGTATTCTCCATTATCATATAGGAACTCCACTGTTCCTGCACTTTTATATCCAATGTATTCTGCAGCTTTAACAGCGCTTCCACCCATTTCTTCCCTTAGCTCTTCTGTCATAATTGGGGAAGGAGCTTCCTCTAAAAGCTTTTGGTGTCTTCTTTGAATGGAACATTCCCTGTCACCAACATGTATGACGTTACCATGTTCGTCAGCCAAGAGTTGGAATTCAATGTGACGTGGTTTTTCAAGGTATTTTTCAATGAATACGGTTGAATCTCCAAAGTTTGTTGATGCAACAGACTGTGTTGATTCGATAGCGCGTACAAGTTCATCTTCTTCGTAAACTGCACGCATACCAATACCTCCACCACCTGCGGAAGCTTTTACAATAACGGGATAACCGATTTGGCGAGCTATTTCTTTAGCCTCTTCAATGTCGGTAACTCCTTCAGGTGTTCCTTCAATTACTGGAACGCCTGCTTTTTTCATAAGAGCTTTTGATGTAATCTTGTCTCCCATTTTGTTGATTACATCTCCGCTAGGTCCGATGAGTTTGATTCCATTCTTTTCACATTCTTCTCCAAATTTGGAATTTTCCGCTAAAAATCCGTAACCTGGGTGAATTGCATCAGCACCAGATTCAAGAGCAATATTTATAATTTTTTCAATATTCAAATATGATTTAGCAGGAGAAGGATTTCCTAATGGATAACTTTCATCTGCATAATTTGTATAAAGAGAAGTACTATCTGCATCAGAGTAAATAGCTACACTTTTAATGTCGAGTTCACGACAAGCTCGCATAACTCTTATTGCGATTTCTCCTCTATTTGCAACTAATACTTTTTCAAACATTTGAAACCTCAAAGTAATTTTTCTTTATTAATAATATAATTATATATTAAATGATATATTAATTATTTGATAAGATGAAAAAAATTACTCGTAAAAAACATTTAGAAATGAGACTTCAAAATATTCCGTCTCACCCAAAACCTAAAGTCGGATTAGAACAGTATACAACCCCCTCCATTATTGCATCTGATTTAATTTGGAATGCATTCGGATTGGGGGATATTGAAAACAAAAATGTAATGGATTTGGGCTGTGGAACTGGAATTTTTACCATTGGTTCCGTGTTAATGGGTGCAAATTCATCAGTTGGTGTAGATATTGATGAAGATTCGATTATATTGGCACGTGAAGTTTCAAATAAATTAAATATTGACAATGCAAGGTTTATTGTAAGTGATATAGACTGTTTTAATGAGGGCTTTGATGTAAATACTGTATTTCAAAATCCTCCTTTCGGTTCTCAAAGAAATGCAGAAAAAGGTCAGGATTTGAAATTTGTAGACAAAGCAATTGGATTGGATCCTGATGTGATATACTCATTTCACATGGCATCTACAGAAGAGTTTTTATTAAAATATTATCAAGATAATGATTTGGAAATAACTCATTTATTTAGGTATAAATTTCCAATTCCAAAGATTTATGAGTTTCACAATAAAGAACAGCAATTAGTCAATGTAATTGTTATCAGAGCAATGTTATAATCATTTTAAAATTTTTAAAATATTAATTTTTTCTTATTTTTGTTGTAAAAAAACAATACATTTATATAGTGGATAGTATATACTTTATATTAATATATTCTCTGAGTATAAAAAAGTTGGTAGCATAAAAAGAAGCTACAGATATTATAAGTGATATAATATTTTGTAAATGTGTAAGTCTATTTAGTGATAGCTATATAAATGTAGGGTAATCTTTATATACTTTACTTAACATAATTTATGGTAATGTATAAAGATGAGCTATCTATATTTATTCCAAACTCATTTCTTTCTGAGTCTAAAGATCTTAAAATTCGTACTTATAAAGTAGGTATTTTAGGCAGAGCTTTAGCTATTTTTCAAGCAGATAATGTGGTTATTTATAATGATGACCATGCTAAAAACGAAGATGGAGAAATGGATGGAGAATTTATTGCGGAAATTTTGAATTATATGAATACTCCTCAATATTTGAGGAAAAAAGCATTCCCTATAAGGTCAGAATTAAAGCATGTAGGTATCCTTCCGCCGCTTAGGGCTCCTCATCATCCTGTTAATAGTCAACCAGACGTGGGGGATTATAGACAAGGTTTCACTGTTAAGAGAAATAAGAAAGGAACTTTTGTTGATATAGGTATGGATAAACTTGCATTCTGTAAAGAGCAACTTTCAGTTAAAAGAATTTTTGACTTTAAGATTACTAAAATTGCTAAGAAAGAAGTAATAGTCACACCTGATAAACCAGATGACGTTTACTGGGGATACAATGTAATATCCTCTAATAAGAGTCTTAAAAATAGCTTAAAATTAATTAAACCTGATCTTGTTGTTGAAACTACAAGATATGGAGATTATATTGATTCTATTTTTGATGAATTAAAACCTAAAGTAGATGAATGTAAAAGTATTGCTATTTTATTTGGTGGCCCTTATTCTTCAATTCAAGAAGATGTTTCTAATCCTAATTGGGAATTATTTAGAATAAATACTATTCCTGGTCAGGGAACTGAAACCGTTAGGACTGAAGAGGCTGTTGTCGCTACACTTTCTTTATTTAACTTTATGAGATTTTAATTCTCTTTGATTTATTAGTTTTATCACGCTAATAGATAACTTGCTCAACTTTTTATACATTGATATTTTTGGGACTCTCCTGAAAATAAACTTAGCACAGAATGATTTATACATTGAATATATTCTTCATTGTGCTTCAATTGAATTTAACTCAATGGAATATATTGAAATTTAATATTTATCTAGTTATAATCTTGATTATAGCTATTTATTAATTCGATGAACTTATACTTAGTATAATTTTATCAAACTTCGTTAATAGTTATTAATTTGGCTATTGACATCAAAAAAATTAAAATGATTTAAAAATAAGGAAAAATATTAATAAGGAGGTTAAATTAAATGGTAAGACATCACCAGCCAAGAAAAGGGTCTGTTGCTTTTAGTCCAAGGAAAAGAGCAGCTAAAGAAACCCCTAGAGTAAAATCTTGGCCTCAAATTGATGAACCAAAATTACTCGGCCTCGCAGGTTATAAAGTCGGTATGACTCATGCTTTAGTCGTTGACACCGATAAAAACTCTCCAACCAATGGTATGGAAGTTTTCACTCCAGTTACTGTATTGGAAGTACCTCCGGTCGTTGTAATGGGAATTAGAGCTTATGAAAAAACTTCTCGTGGATTGAAAGTAATCACCGAAGTACTTGCAGACAATTTAGATGAAGAACTTTCAAGGAAAATTTCTCTTCCTAAAGAATACAATAAATCTGAAGCTATTGCAAAAATACAAGGTGCATTAGAAAACACAGAAGAAATTAGGGTATTAGTACACACAAATCCAAAAGTAACTAGCGTACCTAAGAAGAAACCAGACATATTCGAATGTGGAATTGGTGGATCCAATCCTGAAGAAAAATTAAATACTGCATTAGAATTATTAGGTAATGAAGTAAAAGCTAGTGAAATCTTCAATGAAGGCGAATTTGTTGATGCAATTGCAACTACAAAAGGAAAAGGATTCCAAGGTGTAGTAAAAAGATGGGGAATCAGAATTCAATATGGTAAAGCTGTCAGAGCAGGTAAAGGTAGACACGTCGGTTCTATTGGACCTTGGACACCTAGAAGAACCATGTGGACTGTAGCTCAAGCAGGTCAAATGGGATACCATAAAAGAACTGAATTCAATAAAAGGATTTTAAAAATCGCATCAGCTGATGAAGTTGACCAAATTAACCCAGATGGTGGATTTGTAAAATACGGACTTGTCAAAAACGATTATGTTTTAGTTAAAGGTTCCTTACCAGGTCCTTCTAAAAGATTAGTAATCTTAAGACAACCTATTAGACCTAATAATAAAGCTGAGGATATACCTCAAATTAATTACATAAGTACAAAATCTAAACAAGGGGTATAATCATGAAAGTTAATGTTTATTCTATTAATGGGGAAGTAAAAGAAGAAATTGAACTTCCAGCTATTTTTGATGAAGTATACAGACCAGATTTAATCAAAAGAGCTGTACTTTCTGCACAATCTGCAAGAGTACAACCATGGGGTAATGACCCAATGGCAGGTAAAAGAACTTCCGCTAAAGGATGGGGTTCAGGTAGAGGTACCGCAAGAGTACCAAGGATTAAAAATGGTTCAAAAGCAGCTTTCGTACCAATGGCTATTGGTGGTAGACAAGCACATCCTACCAGAGCTGAAAAAAATCATCACGAAAAAATCAACATAAAAGAAAGAAGATTTGCTATCAGATCTGCTGTTGCAGCAACTACCAATAAAGAGATTGTTGAAAACAGAGGTCACAAAGTTGCAGATTTAGAACAAGTTCCTATTATTGTTGAAGATGATATCGAAGCAGTAAAAACCGCTAAACAAACTCGTGAAATTTTCCAAAACTTAGGAGTTTACGATGATGTCATCCGTGCTAAAGAAGGAAAAAGAATTAGAGCTGGTAGAGGTAAAACTAGAGGAAGAAAATACAAAAAAGTAAAAGGACCTCTTGTAGTTGTTGGTGAAGATAACGGTATCTCTTTAGGTGCAAGAAACCACGCTGGTGTAGATGTTGTGGTTGCTGAAAACTTAAATGCTGAATTATTAGCACCTGGTACCCACGCAGGAAGACTCACTATTTACACTAAATCAGCTGTTGAAAAGTTAGGAGGTTTATTCCAATAATTTGGAAAAATAGGTGATTATTATGGATTCATATTCAATTATTATTAAACCTCATGTTACTGAAAAAACCATGAACTTAATTGATCAAAATAATGAAATTACTTTTGTTGTACGTCGTTCCGCTAACAAAGGCCAAATCAAAAGAGCTTTTGAAGAGTTATACGAAGAAAAAGTAGCAAAAGTTAATACTCATATTACTACTAAAGGTGAAAAAGTAGCATATATCAAACTTGTTGAAGAAGAAATGGCAGAAGAACTCGCTGTCAGAATAGGAGTATTCTAAGGAGGAATTTGAATGGGAAAACGATTAATTCATCAAAGAAGAGGTAGAGGAACTCCTGCTCACCGTGTTGCTTCTCATCGTTTCAAAGACAAAATCAGATACAGATCTTACGATGCATTAGAAAAAGAAGGTAGTATCAAAGGTAAAGTTATTGATATTGTACATGACCCAGCAAGAACCGCTCCTATTGCAGAAGTAAAATTCGAAAATGGTGAAAAGAAATTTATCTTAGCACCTGAAAGCATTCAAATTGACGACGAAATTGAATGCGGTATTTCCGCACCAATTAAATTCGGTAATACATTACCACTTGCTGAAATTCCTGAAGGTACTCCAATTTATGATATCGAAAACACACCTGGAGACGGTGGTCGTTTTGTAAGATCTTCTGGAACTTATGCTAATGTTGTTACTCATGATGCAAACCAAACTGTTGTTGAATTACCATCAGGGGAATTAAAATACTTAAATCCTAACTGCCGTGCTAGTATTGGTGTAGTAGCTGGTGGAGGAAGAAAAGATAAACCATTCCTTAAAGCTGGTAAAAAATGGCATGCTTATAAAGCTAAAGGTAAGAAATTCATGACTGTAAGAGGAGTAGCAATGAATGCTGTAGATCACCCTCACGGGGGAGGTAACAGACAACATCCTGGTCGTCCAACTACTGTTTCAAGACATGCACCACCAGGAAGAAAAGTTGGTTCAATTGCAGCTAAGAGAACAGGTTTAAAAAGATAGATAGAGGGTGTTTCATTGGCAAGAAAAATATTTAAATATAAAGGTTATACTCTTGAAGAACTTCAAGCAATGTCTTTAGAGGAAGTAATGGAATTATTCCCTGCAAGACAAAGAAGATCTTTAAAAAGAGGATTCTTACCAAGACAACAAATTGTTTTGGATAAAATGAGAAAGTTGAATAAAGAAGGAACTAAAGATGGTCGTCCTGTTGTAATTAGGACCCATTGTAGAGACATGATTGTTATACCTGAAATGGTAGGAACCACTTTCGGTATTTATGATGGTCAAAACTTTGTAGAAGTAACTATTGCTCCAGAAATGATTGGTCATTACTTCGGTGAATATGCACCAACCAGAAAAAGAGTTCAACACGGAGACCCAGGTATGGGTGCTACAAGATCATCTATGTTTGTACCACTTAAATAAGGAGATTAGAACATGGCTAACAAATATGCTTATAATGAAGATGTTGATGAAGCAAAAACTGCACGTGCTATGGCAAAATCTCTTAAGATTTCTCCAAAACACAGTGTTGAGATTTGCAGTGCAATCAGAGGAATGGAAGTAGGAAAAGCTAAAGCTTACTTAGCAGATGTTATTGATATGAAAAAATCTGTTCCTTTCAAAAGACACAACAAAAAAGTTGGTCACAGAAAAGGACAAGAAGGATGGGCTGCTGGTAGATACCCTGTAAAAGCTGCTGAACAAATCTTAAAAGTCTTAGAAAATGCAGAAGCTAATGCAGAGTACAAAGGTATGGACACTGAAAAATTATTCATTGAACATATTTCATCTCACAGAGGTGTTGTAATTCCTGGTTATATCCCAAGAGCATTCGGTAGAATGACTCCATTTAACACACCTACTACTCATATTCAAATTGTTTTACAGGAGGCTAACTAATGATAGAAAAAGATTTTGTCACAGAGGGCCTTAGAAGAACCAGAATCGACGAATTTTTAGAAAAAGAACTCGAAAGAGCTGGATACGGTGGTATGGAAGTTCAAATCACTCCATTAGGTACCATGGTAATTGTTTACGCAGAAAGACCTGGTATGGTAATTGGTAGAGGTGGTAAAAACGTAAGAACTATCACTAACACTCTTAAAACTGAATTTGGTTTAGATAATCCTCAAATTGAAGTTAAAGAAGTTGATGTTCCTGAACTTAACCCAAAAATCATGGCATACAAAATATCTAACATGTTACAAAGAGGTATGCACTTCAGAAGAGTTGCTTACTCCACTATTCGTAGAATTATGGGCGCAGGAGCTCAAGGTGTAGAAGTTACTATTTCTGGTAAAATTAGAGGTTCCAGATCTGCTGTAGCTAAATTCGTTGAAGGATACATCAAAAAATGTGGTGAACCATCAACTAGATTAGTACAAGAAGGATTTGCTACTGCTCAATTAAAACCTGGTGTATTAGGTATTTACGTAAGAATTATGCCTCCAGAAACAGTATTACCTGATTCTGTCGAAATTCTTCCTCCTAAAATAATCATCGAAGAAGATGGTGAAGTTATTGAAGAAGAAATCGATGTTGAAACCGAAGAAATCATCGAAGAAGAAATCATTGAGGAAGTTGAAGATCTCGACGAATTAGAAGAAGTTGTTGAAGAAGAATCTACTGAAGAAGTAGAAGAAGACGATAGTTAAATTTCAATTTAATTATCTTAAAAGAGTTGGAACAATGGCGATTTTAAGAAGTAAAGAAATTTGGGACATGGAAGTTGATGAGATTCAAGACAAATTAGTTGAACTCAGAACTGAATTATCCAAAAACATTTCTAAAAGTGCAGCTGCTGGGGTAAATGAAAACCCTGGGAAAATTAGAGAATTAAAAAGAACAATTGCTCGTGTTCTTACAATATTGAATGAAAAACAAAAGGAGAATTAAATGTCAAAAATTTGTGATGTATGTGGGCTTCCTGAAGAACTTTGTGTATGTGAAGAAATTGCACGTGAAGTTCAATCTTTAAAAGTATTTACTGTAAGAAGAAGATTTGGAAAACTCATGACTATTATCGAGGGTATAGATGAACACGATATTGATATTAGAGAACTCACAAAAACTCTCAAAGCAAAATGTGCTTGTGGAGGAACTGCCAAAAACGGTCAAATAGAACTTCAAGGTGATCATAAGGTCAAAGTTAAAGAAGTTTTATCTGATATGGGTTTCTCATCCGACACTATCGAAATTCGTGAATCTAAAAAGAATAATAAAAAAAGGAGATAATTCATCTAATTCGATATGTTTTTCAATAAAATTTTGTAATTTTCTGCATAATTTATTGTAATGTAATATTAAGAGATTGGGAAAATGATTACTTCAAAAAACTTAGTTCATCATGAATTCATAGGATTGAAAGTTCATGCAACCAATGCTAAGAATAAATCTCTTAATTTAAAAGGAACAGTTATTGATGAGACAAAAAATACCATTAAGATTGAAGGATTGGATAATACTGAAAAAATGATTCCTAAAATGGGGTCAATTTTCGTATTTGAACTTCCGAACGGGGAAAAAGTTGAAATTGATGGTAATATTTTGTCTATTCGTCCTGAAGATAGAATAAAAAAAAGGTTTAAAAAATTATAAATGGTGATAATATGGTTGGGCTTAACGTTCAAGAACCAGAAACTACATGTGATGATCCTAACTGCCCTTTCCACGGTACTTTACCTGTAAGAGGTCAAGTCCTTGAAGGTGTTGTTGTAAGTAACAAAGCAGAAAGGACTATTACTGTTGAACGTAGTTACTATAAATTCATTAAAAAATATGAAAGATACGAAAAAAGGAAATCTAAAATCAATGTTCACAAACCTGATTGTTTAAATGTGAATGTTGGTGATTCTGTAAAAGTTGCAGAATGTAGACCATTAAGTAAAACTAAACATTTTGTTTTAGTTGAAGTTAAAGGAGAGTAATTATTATGAAACCATTAACCTCAAGCATAACTAAAGCATTACCAATTGGAGCAAGACTTCAATGTGTTGACAATACTGGTGCTCGTGAAATCGAAATCATTTCCGTAAAAGGATTCAAAGGTGTAAGAAGAAGACTCGATGTTGCTGGTGTTGGAGACTTAGTTGTTGCTTCTGTTAAAAAAGGAACTGCTGACATGAGAAGAGAAGTTGTTAATGCAGTTGTAGTTAGACAAAAAAAGGAATATAGACGTGCTGATGGTCTTCGTGTTAAATTTGAAGATAATGCTGCTGTTATTATTACTCCTGAAGGAATTTTAAAAGGATCCGAAATCAGAGGTCCTGTAGCTAAAGAAGCAGCTGACAGATGGCCTAGTGTTGGTAGTGCAGCAAGTATTTTAGTATAAGGTGAAAAATATGTCAATTCAACCAAGAAAACAAAGAAAAGCTCGTTATAATGCTCCTGCTCACGCACGTGGAAAATACTTAAGTGCTTCTTTAAGTAAAGATTTAAAAGAAAAATTAGGAAAAAGATCTTTACCTATTAAAGCAGGTGACAAAGTTAGAGTAGTACGTGGAGACTTTAAAGGACATGAAGGTGAAGTCCTTACTGTAGATTATGGTTCTTACAAAGTAACCATTGAAGAAGTTACTTTATCCAAACCTGATGGAACTGCTACTTTTCTCCCAGTCGACCCATCTAACTTAGTAATTATTGATGCAGATTTAAAAGACGATAGAAGAATTAAAAATAAAGGAGATAATTAATATGGCTAAAATGGGATCTAGAAAACATCTTAAAAGATATAAAGCACCAAAATCTTGGCCTATTCATCCTAAAGAAGATACCTGGACTGTAAAACCTTCAGCAGGTTCTCACTCTATTATAGATTCTATTCCATTAACTTTAGTTATCAGAGATGTTTTAAAATTAGCAGACAATGCTCGTGAAGCAAAAAGAATCATTAACTCTGGTAATGTTTTAGTAGATGGAAGAGTTGTTAAAGATTATAAATTCCCAGTTGGATTTATGGATGTTATTGAAATTCCAAAAACTGAAGAATCTTACAGAGTTCTTTTAGATAGAAAAGGAAGATTACAATTAGATTTAATTGAAGATAGTAGTGCTAAATTATCTAAAATTGTTAACAAAACTACCATTAAAGGTGGAAAAACTCAATTAAACCTCCATGATGGTAAAAATGTTATCATTGAAGAAGATGATTACAAAGTTGGAGACGTTATTTGCTTAAAAGTACCTGAACAAGAAATTGTTGAAGCATATCCTTTACAAGAAGGAGCTACCGTTCTTGTTACTGGTGGTAAACACACCGGTGAATTAGGTACAATTTCTGAAATTATTGAAAACAAATCAACCAATCCAAATACTATTATAATTAAAAATAGTTCAAACGATGAATTCTTAACTTTAAAAGACTATGCATTTGTAGTTGGTACCGATGCACCAGTAATATCTTTATTGGAGGTTAATAAATGAACCCAATGAACGAAGTACGTATCGAAAAAGCTACAGTCAGCATTGGTGTTGGAGAAGCAGGTGAAAAATTATCTCGTGCAATCAATCTCTTAGAAGAAATGTTCGATCAAACTCCTGTTAAAACTTTTTCCAAAGTAACCAACCCTGAATGGGGAATTAGGAAAAAACAACCAATCGCATGTAAATTAACTTTACGTGGCGAAAAAGCTGATAAGGCTATTGATATGGTTTTAGAAGGTATTAGTAGAAATATTAGACCTACTCAATTTGATGCACAAGGAAACCTTTCTTTTGGTATCAAAGAACACATTGATATTCCAGGTATGAGATACAACCCAGATATCGGTATCTTCGGTATGAATGTTTCTGTTACTTTTGAAAAACCAGGTTACAGAATAGCTAAAAGAAAAATTAAACAAAAGAAAGTTCCTCAAAAACATAGAATTTCTAAAGAAGAAACTATGAAATTTATGGAAGAAAACTTCAAAGTTAATTATGTGACTGAATAAGGTGATATTTTGCCAAGAAAATACGGAAAAGCTGCAAAAAAATGTAGTCGTTGCGGAGACCATTCCGCTATGATTAGTAGATATGGATTAAACTTATGCAGACAATGTTTTAGGGAAATTGCTCCTAAAATAGGATTTAAAAAATATAATTAGAGGTTTTAAATATGAGTCTTATGGATCCTCTTGCTGATGCTTTAACTAATATCAGAAATAACGAATTACAAGTAAATGACTCTTGTGTTATTTCCCCTGCTTCCAAATTAATTGGACAAGTTTTAAGCACTATGCAAAAAGAGAATTATATTGGTAATTTTGAATATATTGATGACAACAGGGCAGGTAAATTCACTGTCGAATTATTAGGTAACATTAACAAATGTGGTGTTATTAAACCTCGTCATGCTGTTAAAAAAGATGAATTTGAGAAATTTGAAAAAAGATATTTGCCAGCAAAAAACTTTGGTATTTTAATCGTCACAACTCCTGAAGGAATTATGACTCACAATGAGGCTAAGGAAAGAGGTATTGGTGGACGTTTGTTGGCTTACATGTACTAGGTGATAAAATGGTAGTAGCTGCAGCTATAAGGGAAGAAATTGAAATCCCTGAAGGCGTTGAAGTTATAATTGAAAATAATGAGGTCTCTGTAAAAGGACCTAATGGAGAAGACTCCAGAAAATTTACTTATCCTAATGTAAGTATTAAAGAAGAAGATGATGTTGTTGTTTTAGAAACAGCATTTCCAAAAAAGAAAGACAAAGCAATGATTGGAACTACAAGAGCACACATCAACAATATGATTACTGGTGTGACCGATGGTTTCACTTACCACATGAAAATTGTATTCGCTCACTTTCCAATGACTGTAAAAGTTCAAAACGATACTGTAATAATTGACAACTTCCTCGGGGAAAGACACCCAAGATCTGCTAAAATTGTAGGTTCTGCAAAAGTAGCAGTAAAAGGTGATGAGGTAACCATTACAGGTATTAATAAGGAACATGTTGGTCAAACTATGGCTAACTTAGAACAAGCAACTAAAATTAAAGGAAGAGATCCTAGAGTATTCCAAGACGGAATATACTTAACTAGCAAAGAATAATTTGGTGATTTGAATGGCTAATAAAAGATTTAAAAGACAAGAATATGCTCGTTATAAAAAACTTGGAATCAAATGGAGACGCCCTAGAGGTAAAACCAGTAAAATGAGAAGATATGAAGCAGGTAAACCTGATATGCCAGCAATTGGTTACAGAACCCCTAGAGCTATTAGGGACTTACACCCTTCAGGATATAATGACGTTCTTGTTCATAATATGAAAGAATTAGAAGACTTAGATCCAGCTACTGATGCTGCAAGAATAAGTGCTTCTATCGGGAAAAGGAAAAAAGATTTGATGTTAGAAAAAGCATCAGAACTTGGTATTAAAGTTTTAAACAAATAAATCATATTTATAAGTCAATCAATTCCGGGGTTTATTATGAATTGAATTGACTGTTAAATTAATTTAAAAGGGAATTTAGATTTTGTCTAAATTTATCAGCTATGCTGAATATGGAGGATTATATACATGAATCTTACAACTCAAAAAAGATTAGCTGCTAGTATACTCAAAGTAGGGCTTAATCGTGTATGGATTGATCCTGAAAGATTAGAAGAAGTATCCATGGCGATTACTAGAGAAGGTGTAAAGCAGTTAATTAACGATGGAGCTATTAAAGCAAAACCTCAAAAAGGTAATAGTAGCTACAGATCTAAAAAAATCAAAGAACAAAAAGCAAAAGGAAAAAGAAAAGGTAGAGGTAGTATAAAAGGGGCTAAAAAAGCACGTACTCCTAAGAAAAAAGCATGGATGACTACCATTAGAGCTTTAAGAAAAGATCTTAAAGAAATGCGTGAAGAAGAAGTAATTGATGCTACTACCTATCGTAAATTATACAAAATGGCTAAGGGTGGCGCATTTAGAAGTAAATCTTACATGAGAAACTACGCCCGTGACCATGATTTAATTAAAGGAGATGAATAAACATGGCACAAGGAACTAATTATAAAGTAGCATTCAGAAGAAGAAGAGAAGGTAAAACTGATTACGCAGCTAGAATGAAATTAGTTGATTATGACAAATCTCGTTTAGTTGTTAGAGTTTCTAACAATCATGCTACTGTTCAAGTAATTGACTATGCTCCTGAAGGAGACATCACTGTTGCTTCCGCAGTAAGTAAACAATTATCCAAATACGGATACTTAGGACACACTAATAACATTTCAGCATTCTATTTGACTGCTTACCTCTGTGCTAAAAGAGCTTTAGCAAATGGTGTTGAAAATGCAATTTTAGACATTGGTTTAAAATCTCCTATCAAAGGATCTAAAATTTTCGCAGCTCTCAAAGGTGCTGTAGATGCAGGTTTAGAAATTCCTCACGGTGACTTCATTTTCCCTGAAGATGAACGTATCAGAGGAGAACATGTTGCTAACTATGCTGAATCCTTAGATGCTGAAGAAGTTGCTAAAAAATTCTCAAAGTATTTTGAAAGAGGACTCAATCCTAAAGATTTACCTGAAAACTTTGATGAAACTATTAAGAATATCGACGAGGCAGAGGAATAACTATGAGTTTTAATATTGATGAATGGGAACCTAAAACTAACATGGGTAAATTAGTTAAAGATGGAACCATTACTGATATCGATGAAATCTTTGAAAAAGGGCTTCCAATTATGGAATTAGAAATCGTTGATGCATTAATTCCTGATTTAGAAGAAGAAGTAATGGATGTTAACTTAGTTCAAAGGATGCACAAATCCGGTAGAAAAGTTAATTTCAGAGTAATTGTTGCTGTAGGTAACAAAAACGGATACGTAGGATTAGGTCAAGGTAAAGCTAAAGAAGTAGGTCCTGCTATCAGAAAAGCTGTAGACAACGCTAAATACAACCTTATTAAAGTAAGAAGAGGTTGTGGAGATTGGGGTTGTGTTTGTGGAAGAGAACACACTGTACCTTTCAAAGTACAAGGTAAAACCAGTAGTGTAAGTGTTACTTTAATGCCAGCTCCTGCAGGTGTAGGTTTAGTAGTTGGTGACGTAGGTAAAACTATCTTAAAACTCGCTGGTATTCAAGATGTATGGTCCCAAACTTTCGGACAAACCCAAACTACAGTTAACTTTGCTAACGCAGTATTTGATGCTTTAAAAGAATTAAGTAATGTTAAAGCAAGTAAAGAAGATCTCAAGAAAATGGGAGTTAACTACTAGATGGTGATTACTATGTTTTTAGTTATTAGAGTTAGAGGAACAACCGGTGTCATTCAAAACATTGCTGACACTTTAGACATGTTAAGACTTAACAGAATCAGCCACGCAGTAGTCATTGAAGAAAATCCTAGTTATGAAGGAATGCTTCAAAAAGCTAAGGATTACATCACCTGGGGTGAAATTGATGCAGAAACTTTAGCTGCTATCATTGCTAAAAGAGGAAGACTCCCAGGAAACGTAAAAGTTACTGATGAATACGTTGCTGAAAATACTGATTACAAAGACATTGCTGATTTAGCTAATGCAGTTATCGAATCTAAAGTTAAATTAGCTGACGTTGGAATTAAACCTGTATTCCGTTTACACCCTCCAAGAAAAGGATACGAAGACATCCGTTTATCTGTTAAAGAAGGTGGATCCTTAGGTTACAGGGGAGAAGAAATTAAAGATCTTGCAAAAAGAATGCTTTAAGTCAGGTGTATATTTATGATTAGAACAAAACGTAAAATTAACAAACAAAGAGGTTCTAGATCCAACGGTGGAGGCTGTACTAAAAAACGTAGAGGTGCAGGTAACAAAGGTGGAAAAGGTAAAGCAGGTATGGGTAAACAACACTGGACCTGGACTGTAATCCACGACCCTAACCACTTCGGTAAACATGGTTTCAAAAGACCTCAAAAAATGATTAAAAAAGTCAATGCTGTTAATTTAATTTACTTAGAAGAACAAGCTGATAATTTAATTGCAAGTGGCAAAGCATCTAAAGATGGCGACGCTATTGTAATTGATGTAACTGAATTAGGTTACGACAAAGTTTTAGGTAAAGGTAACATCACTAAAACTTTCAAAATTACAGCTCCAAAATTCTCAGCATCTGCAATTGAAAAAATTGAAGAATTAGGAGGAGAAGCTATAGAATTATAGCTCTTTTCTCTTTTATTATTAGAGGAAAAATATGTCAGCACTAGAAGTCTTAGAGCCAATATTTAAAGTTATTCCTGAAGTTAAATCTCCAGTTCACAGAGAAGATTTCAATGAAAAACTTAAATGGACTGCTCTTGTTTTAGTTTTATACTTTATATTAACCCAAATTCCGTTATACGGATTAGCTCCTGGAGCTATCGATTCTTTTGCTCAATTAAGAGCAGTTATGGCTGGAAGTTTTGGTTCCATCCTAACTTTAGGTATTGGTCCAATTGTTACTGCATCTATTGTATTGCAATTATTAGTTGGTTCCAATCTTTTAGATTTGGATTTGTCCTCTCATAAGGATAAGTCCCATTTCCAAGCTACTCAAAAAATTCTTTCTATTGTATTTACAGTTTTTGAAGCAAGCGTTTTGGTATTAACAGGGAACTTGGTTCCTATTGATGGTTCTTATACCCTCATATTAATTGCACAACTTGTTGTAGGTGCATTGGTAATTATTTACCTTGATGAAGTTGTTTCAAAATGGAGTTTCGGTAGTGGTATTGGTTTGTTCATTGCTGCTGGTGTATGTCAAGCGATTATTGTCGGTACATTTAGTATTTTAAACGGTGCGGATGGACTATTAGCAGGTATTATTCCTAAATTCATCCAACTTGCTGCTGGGGGTACTCCTGACTTTTCCATATTGATTCCATTGATTGCAACAATTATTGTGTTCATGGTTGTTCTTTATGGAGAGGCTATGAGAGTGGAAATTCCTATTTCTCATGGTAGTGTCAGAGGTCACGGAAGAATTAGAGGATCTGTAGGTAAATATCCATTAAAATTCGTATATTCCAGTAACATGCCGGTAATTCTTACAAGTGCATTACTTGTAAACGTTACATTATTTGCAAACATTTTCCAAAAAGTGGGCGTTCCTATTTTAGGACACATCCAAAATGGAAAACCTGTTGACGGTATTGCTTGGTTATTATCTACACCTAACTTAAACATGTTTATAACAGAACCGATTCATGTTCTCATATATGCAATATTCTTTATAGCATGTTGTATGTTATTCTCATACTTATGGGTAGAAATTAGTGGATTAAATGCTAAAAAGATTTCTGAACAACTTTACAAATCCGGTATTCAAATACCTGGATTTAGAAGTAGTAAACGTCAATTATATAAAATTTTGAAAAAATATATTCCTGCACTTACCATTATCAGTGGTATCTATGTAGGTCTTATTGCTTTCCTTGCAGATTTAACCGGTGCATTAGGTGGAGGTACCGGAGTATTGCTTACTGTAGGTATTCTTCATAAACTTTATGAGGAAATGGCTGAAGAACAACTCATGTCAGCAAATCCAATTCTCAGGAAAGTTTTAGGAGGAGATTAAACCTCCTAATTTTATTCTTTTAACAATATGTGAGAGGGATTAAATTGAAATTAGTAGTATTAACAGGTATTCCAGGTTCTGGAAGTACAACTTTACTCAACAAAGCACTTGAAGAAGTCGATTATGTACATTTAAATTATGGAGACATAATGACTGAAATTGCTATTAAGGAAAATATTGTTGAAGATAGGGATTCTTTAAGAAAATTACCTGCTGAAACACAAAAAGAAATTCAAGCAAAAGCAGCTAAAGAAATTAAAGAAAGATCTGAAAATGATAATGTTATTGTAGATACTCACTGTACAATCAACACCCCATCCGGATTCTTACCAGGTCTCCCAATTTGGGTTTTAGAACAGTTACAACCAGATCTTTTCGTATTAATCGAAGCTAATCCTGATGAGATTATTTACAGAAGATTAAATGATGAAACCCGTCAAAGAGATGTTCAAAAAGCAAAAGACATTCAATTGCATCAAGAAATGAACAGAGCAACTTCTATGGCTTATGCAACTTTAACAGGAGCTACTGTTAAAATTGTTTCAAATCACGACAATCATTTAAATTCTTCAGTTTCTAAACTAGTAGATGTATTAAATTTATAGAGGTATGACTATGGTTGACATAATGGGACCAATTTATGGGGTATTGAATGCAATTTTCAATCCAATCTTAGCTATGGATCCGAATCCAGCTAATCCAGCTTTAACAGTTTTAATTATTGCATTTATTGTTTCTTTGATTACAACTGTTGCTAACAAGTATTTGGTTGATCAAGATGCATTAAATGAAAGACAAAAAAGAATGCAAGATTTTAACAAGGAACTTAGAGATGCTCAAAAAAGAGGGGACGGCAAAAGAATGGCCGAACTTCAAGCTCAACAGGCTGAAATGATGAAAGACCAAACTGCTATGATGTCAGACCAGTTCAAACCGATGATTGTAACTTTTGTTCCAATTATTTTGATATTCTTCTGGATGAGGACTTCTGCCATTCATGATTTAGTTGTTATATTACCTACCACTGTTTACTGGGTTACTTTAACTCCTCTTTGGCATGCAATCGGTAGTGTAATCTATGGTGGTCAAGCTACTATCCCTTATGGAATCGGTTGGTTATTATGGTATATGATTTGTACTTTTGGTATGAGTCAAATATTAAGAAAATATTTAGGATTCAAACAAGGGTTCTAAATCAACCAAAAAACTATACCTTTATTAATAATAAAAAATATATATTATAGCATTCTATTTTGAATGCGCTATTACACAATTATTAAATATTTTATTAAATTAAATTTATAGGTGATTAAATGCCTGCAAATAGGTTTAGATCAAGATCATATAAAAGAGTTCACAAAAACACTCCTGGTGGAGAAAATGTTTTAAGATACAAAAAGAAAAAACCATCTAAGCATGTTTGTGCTGAATGTGGTAAAGTATTACATGGAGTTCCACGTGGACGTCCATATGAAATTGGAAAATTATCAAAAACAGCTAAAAGACCTAACCGTCCATTCGGTGGTTACTTATGTTCAAGCTGTGCTCGTAAACATTTCAAAAACGAGGCTAGAAAATAATGATAATTACTATCGGTGGATTGGCTGGTACAGGAACCACAACTACTGCTGAGTTGCTCAGTGAGAAGTTAGATATTCCATATATCTCTGCAGGTTTTGTTTTTAGGGAAATGGCTGCTGAGCGAGGAATGAGCGTTCTGGAATTCAGTGAATTTGCTGAAGGTAATGATGATATTGATAAAGAAATTGACAGAAGGCAAGCTGAAAAAGCTCATGAAGCAGAAAATCTAATCATTGAAGGTAGATTATCAGCATACTTTGTTGATAATGCCGATTTGAGACTTTGGTTAGTAACACCTTTTGATGTTCGATCAAAGAGAATTTCCGAAAGGGAAGACAAATCTGTGGATGTGGCTAAAGAGGAAATAATCACTCGTGAAAAAAGCGAAGCCTTAAGATACATGGAAATCCATAATATTGACATTTCAAATATGGATATCTATGATTTAATTATAAATACTGATACATTCAATCCTGAAAAAGTATCAGAAATCATTATTCAAACATTAAAGGTGATATAAATGGCATCAATCGAAGTAGGTAGAGTATGTGTTAAAACTGCTGGTAGAGAAGCAGGCGAAAAATGTGCAATCGTTGAAATTATCGATGAAAACTATGTAGAAGTTATTGGTGAAGCTGTTAAAAACAGAAGATGTAACATCTCTCACTTAGAACCAACTGCAGAAACTATCGATGTTTCCGGTGACGCAGAATCTATCAAAGCAGCTTTAGCTGACTTATAAATGATGAATAATTAATCCATTATTCATATCTTTTTTTATTTAACTATTTTTTATATTAATTTTCAAGGTTTTTTTCATGAAGTTTGATATGGTAACTAAATCAAAAAGTTTTACTTCTCCCGATTTTGGCTGCAAACCAGAGGAAAGGGAAATTTCAGAATATATCTCTAAAGGAGTAATAAATTTAGATAAGCCGTCAGGTCCAACCTCTCATGAAATAGACTCTTGGGTCAAACGCATTTTAAACTTGGAAAAATCAGGCCACGGTGGAACATTAGATCCTAAAGTAACTGGAATTTTACCTGTTGGTTTGGACGATGCAACCCGTGCAATACAATTACTTTTAACAGCTCCAAAGGAGTATGTCTGCTTATTGACTTTTCATCAGGATGTTCCAGAAGAAAGAATTCGTGAAGTGTTTGCTGAATTCACAGGAAAAATATTCCAACTTCCACCAGTTAAAAGCGCAGTCAAACGTGAACTCAGAACACGTAATATTTATTATTCCACAATTTATGAAATTGAAGGAAGGGATGTCCTCTTTAGAATAGGTTGTGAGGCTGGAACTTACGTTAGAACCTATTGCCATAATATCGGCGAAGCTTTGGGTGTTGGCGCTCATATGGCTGAACTTAGAAGAACTCAGGTAGGTTCATTTACAGAAAAGAATAATCTAGTAACCTTGCAGGATGTTACTGACGCATACCATTTCTGGAAGGAAGACGGTGATGAATCATTTTTACGCAAGGCAATAATGCCAATGGAAAGAGCTGCAGATTATCTTCCAAAAATAGTCATTAAAGACTCAGCTGTTGATGCAGTTTGCCATGGTGCTGATTTAGCTTGCGGCGGAATTGCAGAGCTTGCAGACAATATCCAAAAGAATGATATTGTGGCGATTGAAACATTGAAAGGTGAATTGGTTGGTGCAGGTCATTCCTTGTTAACTTCCAATGAGATTTTAGACGCTGATTCCGGTTTTGCAGTTAATGTCAGTAAAGTATTCATGAAACCAGACACATATCCAAGATTCTGGAAATGAGTAATTTATACTATTTTTATAATAAAAGTATTTAAGTGAGATTTTAACAATATTTATAATGTGAATTAAAATTCTCATCGAATTATGAAAATTATTAAAATGGTGGTAAATTATTTTGAACAAAAGACTTTTCTTCACTTTGTTTTTAGCATTGATGGTTATTTTTTCACTCAGTGCAATTCAGGCAGCTGATGTTAACGGCACGGATTTAAATGCTGTAGATTCCAGCAATTACACTTCCCTTCAAGTGGAAGATGATTATCAATCAGATGTATTGTCGTTGTCTAATTCAAGTGATTTATCAAGTAATTCTGACAGTTCTGTAATTGAATCAAACAAGAACTGTACTGAATTTTCATCACCAAGCGATAATGTGTATTATAAGGGATCTTATAGTATAACTCTAAAAGATTCTACCACAACCAATACATTATCAAATAAAAATGTGACTCTTTTTATAAATAAGGTTAATTATACTGTTTCCACTAATGATAAGGGTGTTGCCAGCGTTAATTTGAAATTAAACCCTGGAAAGTATGATGTAATTGCAAGTTTTGAAGGTGATGATGCATATGATTCATGCATATTTTCATCCAGTTTCAAGGTATTGCCAACCGTTAAGGCAAGCAACCTGTCAAAATATTACAAGGGTGCCACTAAATACACTGCAACATTCTTCACTAGTCAAGGCAGTTATCTGGCAAATAGGAATGTTAAGGTAACCATCAACGGCAAGACATATACCAAGAAAACCAATAGCAAGGGTGTTGTAAGTCTTCCGGTAAACCTAAAGCCTGGAACATATAAAATTGTTTCAACTGATCCTGTCACATCATATAAGGTGACAACCACATTTAAGATTCTCTCAACAATCAGCTCTAGCAGTCTGAATAAGGTTGTGGGAGACAGCAAGAAATTCACTGCAAAATTCTTTAAGAGCAATGGTAAGGCGCTTGCTGGAAAGTATGTAAAGTTCAAGCTCAACGGCAAAACATATAAGGTCAAAACAAATTCAAAAGGTAAGGCAACATTATCATTAAACAAACTTAAAAAAGGTACATATAAGGTAATTTGTTATAATAAAGATGGATTGTCCAAGTCATATAAGATTAAGATTTATAAGATTGCAACCACTAAAATTACCACTAGCTTTTATACATTCCTTCAAGAGGAAACCAAGCAGATCAAAGCCAAGTTCACAACTAACTTGAAAGACGGCTCAAATTCTGGAAAGGTAATTAAGATAAAGATTAACGGCAAGACATACTCCAAAAAAACTGATGGCAACGGCATTGTTTATCTGAATTTGCCTGCATTGGAAAATGACTTGTACAGTGTCAAGTACTCTTTTGCCGGAAATAAGTTCTTTAAGGCGGCAACTGCAACAAACTATGTCACAGTAATCAATAACGATTCACAAACTGAGTTGTCTGTTGAAGGCATCACTTCTTTTGGTCAGGGTGCAGGCACATTGTTTGAAGTTTCCTACACTGCAGATGGTGTTCCACTAGCTAAAAGAACCGTGACATTTACTGTAGATGGCAAAACTTATGCTAAAAAAACTGACTATGATGGAATTGCATCCATGCCGATCAATCTAAAGGTTGGCAATTATACAATTGACTTTAAAACAAATGATGAATCTAAGCTAAACGGAACATCAGGCTCATGCGATATAGATGTCTTTAAAAGAAATGAAACCAAGATGGTCTGGAAAAGTGCAAGTTCATTCAAGGATTCGTCACAGACTTTCAAGGTTCTCCTGACCTATTCAAACGGAACCCCTATTGCGGATGAGGAAATTGAACTGACAATTGACGGTGAAACCTATATTGGATATACTTCATCTAAGGGATATGCAACCTTCAAGACAGATGTTCCAATAGGAAAATACAAGGTTACAGTTAGGTTTTTAGGGGATAACGAAAATGTCGCCAGTTCAACATCAAAGTCCATAAATGTCGAGCTTTCAAAATTTGGCCGAGGATTGAACGAGAAGAATACAATATCCTATTTGAAAAAATATCTCAAGTCATCCAGTCATTGCAAGGTCGGAACCTCAAAGATGAAGGCACTTATAAAAACACTGACTAAAGGATTGACCAATAAGATTGACAAGGCAAAGGCGATTTTCAATTATGTAAGGGATACACTGGCATATCGTCTTTATTACAATACATATTATGGGGCATCAACCACATTGAAGCTCAAGAAAGGAAACTGCGTTGACCATTCCCATCTGCTGGTTGCATTATTCAGAACCGCCGGCTTTAAGGCAAGATATGTCCATGGAGTGTGCAAGTTTAACAGTGGCCATACTTATGGTCATGTCTGGACTCAGGTTTTAATAGGTAAACATTGGGTTTGTGCAGATGCAACTTCATATGGAAACGATTTAGGAAAAATAACTAATTGGAATACTAAAAATTATAAAATACACGCTAAATATAGAAGTCTTCCATTTTAGATGACTGTTTTTAAAAATAAAAAAAGAAGTGGGAAGCTAGAAAGCTCCTCCACCTCCACCTCCGGATCCTCCGCCGAAGCCACCGAAGCCTCCTGAGTCTGAAGATGCATTGACTGTGGAGTGGCTTGTGCTATATGCAGAATACCAGAAACCATATCCTCCATAGTAATGATAAAGGAAGAGACTATCGTCATAATCTGAGATGTTAGGCACTTGCAGTTTCATGGAATCATAAACTTCGTCAGCTACTCCAAGAGCCGCACCATATATCAGATACTTCTTCCAAATAACTATTGATTCCGGAGGGTGTTCATTGATTAAACTGTTGTCTTGCAAGAACTTCCTGAAATTTCTCCACTTGAGGTAGAAGACTCTACCATTTTCGGTCCATCTTCCAAATATGTCTTCATCAAGGCGCATAATCAGCAGTGAAAATGCTACCAGGACTATTCCCGCAATCAGTGAATAGATTCCGTTTCCAAGATTGGTTGTAAATCCTAAAATTGCTAAAATAGCTCCGAAAACAAGTCCTCCAATTGAAATGAATGAAATCATATCAGAACCGTTGCTATCAAAGTAGTAATCCATATCAATTTTGTTCTTAACAGAAGCTTCCCAGTTTTCGATTTGTTTTATGAACCATTCCGCATGACTTTCTGAAGATAATTCTCCATTCAGTCTTGAGAGGTTCAATACGTTATCGTTTGCGAAATGTGTCAATGTATTAAAGAGTATTTTTTCGCTTGAACTCAGTTCATTTTCCTTTTGATGATTGAATGTCAAAAGAAGGTCATTGGTTTTGCCGTCGACACTCTCCTCGCTGTAAAGGTTAATGATTTTCCGGTCAATGAGATTCATGATTGAAGCCTCGAAGCCCTCCATATTTGGAGTGCCTATATCCTTCCTGTTTTCAACAAGTGCGTTGATCACTTCCGGAGGATCGTTGGTTGGCAATTCTCTTTCATAGATTCCCTCATACATGACCTTCGGTTCTCTTCCATATTTGAAGTATGTGAATATTGCTCCAATCGGGCTTAATATGGACAATAACGCCAAGACAATATAGCTGGTGTTCCAAAAGTTTCTTCCGTTGATGCTGTCTTCCAGGTTTTTGAGTATCATGTCCCGGCCGTCCTGATTCACCTGCTTTGCATAGGTTGCATCAGTGAAGTCATCAATAGGCATCAATACGAGTAATTCATATATTTCTCCCTTTGGAATGTATGAGCTTTGTGCGGTTATTGTGTCTCCTGAAATGGAAGATGATTCATTGTAGTCCTGTGGGTTCAAGTAGTATTCGTTACCGCTTTCTCCCGGAAGATTTATGATTGTGGACAGGCTTCCTACACCGACATCCCATTCGTCACCCCAAAGCTTGTACTGCAGTCCTCCGACATCATTGAAAAGGGTAACCACGCCGCTCATATCATAGCTGATATAAATTGAAACGTCACAGTCCCTTATGCCTTTTGTATGGGCTGCATCGGAGTATAAATAAATCTTCAGATGTTTATATCCGTCATCGTCACTTTCCTTGAGTACAGGATATGCTCCGTCTGCCGAAACCTTGATATTATTAATGCTTTCTCCGGACTTTAGGGGTATGTCCCTGTAGACTCCGTGGTAAGCACCATCAAATGAATAATCATACCTTTCATCTACATGAAGTAGACCATTATTTTCAACGGTCAGTTCTATGAATGCCTGATCTATTGTGTAGCTTCTGTCATCATCGGCTGATACTAGCGTTAATGTTGAAAATAACAATAAAAAAAGTAAAATTATAACAAATGTTTTTTTAACATTCATATAATTTCACCTACTCAAATTTCACTTCCGGAACTGCTCTTTCAGTTTCTGGAGCTTTGAAGAATTCTTCCTCATTGAATCCGAACATTCCTGCAATAATGCTGCTTGGGAATTGTTGGCAGGCATTATTATATTTTAATACAACATCGTTGTAGAATTGTCTGGCATATGATATCTTGTCTTCAGTGTCGGACAATTCGGACTGTAGCTGTTGGAAATTGCTGTTTGCTTTTAGTTCAGGATAGTTTTCTGCAACCGCAAACAAAGATTTCAATGCTCCAGTCAATTGGTTGTCTGCAGCGCTTGCCTCTTCAATGTTTGTTGCATTCATCACGCTGTTTCTTGCTTTTGTAACCTCTTCAAGAACTCCTTTCTCGTGAGATGCATAGCCTTTAACGGTCTCGACAAGATTTGGTATCAAGTCGTTTCTTCTTTTAAGTTGAACGTCAATTTGAGCGTAACTGTTTTTCACTCTGTTTCTAAGTCCAACAAGATTGTTGTACATGTGTACTAATGTCACTACGACAATAATCAACAAAATGACTATTATTGCTATTAAAAGGATACTCATTTTATCACCTAATTTATAGTATTATCCATATTAAAAATATACTTTGTCTTTTATGCTTATTAATGAGAAAAATCTAATTATTATTGTAGAATATTTATTTTTGCAAATTTTTACTTCAAAACAATACCTTTATATATGGTGAAGTAAATATATTATTTTATCATATTATTCTAGAGAATATGATGTGCAAGTATTTGCTGACTATTTAATGCCGAGATAGTCTAGCCTGGTAAGGCGCGAGACTGGAAATCTCGTGGGCGTTCAGCCCTCCTGGGTTCAAATCCCAGTCTCGGCGTTTATTAGTTTTTAACTATATTTTTTTAAAAATTCTATTAAAAATACTTGTTAAACTGATATTTATTGCACTCTTAGCTTATATGCTAAGTTTATATTGTTGAAAGAACTGTGTTTTGCTAGTCAAAACATTCGAATCTATTATTTTACGTCTCGTAGGTTCGCTCTATAAATGGAGGTTATTTAATGGAAGACGAATTCAAGCATTTAGTGCGTATTTCAAGAAAGGATGTAAATGGTAACAAAACCATTGAACAAGCTTTAACTGAAATCAAAGGTGTTGGAATATCTTTATCTAAAACTATGTGTCGTACTTTAGACTTAGATTTAGACGCTAAAATTGGATACATTGCTGACGAAGATGTTTTAAGAATTGAAGAAATTTTAGAAAACCCACAAAAATTTGACATTCCTAGCTGGATGTTAAACAGAAGGGAAGACTACGAAACTGGTGATGACATTCACTTAATCGAATCTGATCTTGACATGACTTTAAGAGATGATTTGAACAGAATGAAAAAGACCAGAAGTTACAAAGGTAGAAGACACGAAGTTGGTTTACCTGTTAGAGGTCAAAGAACCAAGTCTACTTTCAGAAAAAGTTCTTCAGTTGGTGTAAAACGTTCACGCGGATAGGCATAGAGCTTTTTTTTTAGAAATTAATTTATTAAATTCAATTTTATTAAGGAGATGTTTTAATGGGACAACCTAGAAAAGCAAGGAAAAAGTATAATACACCACCACATCCTTGGAATGCGGAAAGAATTAAAAGCGAAAACAAATTAATGACTAAATACGGTTTAAAAAATAAAAAAGAAATTTGGAAAGCTGATACTTTAGTTAGAAGATACAGTAGGGAAGCAAGATACTTACTTGGTTTTTCCACTGATCAAATGCAAAAAGAAAAATTACAATTATTAGGACACTTAGCTAGAACCGGTGTTTTGCCAGAAGGTGCTGCTCTTGAAGATATTTTAGACTTAAACGTTGAAGATATCTTAAGAAGAAGATTACAAACTATTGTATATAAAAAAGGTTTAGCTCGTACTCCTAAAGAAGCAAGAATGTTCGTTGTACATGGTCACATTGCTTTAAATGGTAAAAAAATCAACTCACCAAGTTATGTAGTATTAAAAGGTCAAGAAGACGACATCGGTTTCTACCGTTCTTCACCTGTGGCTAAACAAATTGAAGAGTACAACAATAGCAAAGCTGATAAAGCTAATACTGAGGAATAGAGGGTGTAAACTATGGCAAAAGATGAAAAATGGGGTATAGCTAATATTTACTCATCATTCAACAACACTATTATTACTGTAACAGATATTACTGGTGCTGAAACTATTTCACAATGGTCTGGTGGAAAAGTTGTACGTGCAGACAGACAACAAGCTTCACCTTTCGCAGCTATGGCTGCAGCAACTAGAATAGCTGATGATGCTAAAGAAAAAGGATTTGTTGGCTTACATATTAAAGTAAGAGCTCCTGGTGGAAATGGACCTAGAAGTCCAGGACCTGGTGCACAAGCTACTATTCGTGCTTTAGCAAGAGCTGGAATTAAAATAGGAAAAATAGAAGATATTACTCCTATTCCTCACGATGGTACTGGAAGACCTGGTGGTAAAAGAGGAAGAAGAGTTTAAGTGGAAGGGTTTAATATGGAGATAGAATTAAAAAGTCAAAGCGATGATGAAATCGTATTCATCATTCGTGATGCAGAAGTGCCTTTTGTAAATGCAATCAGAAGATGCGCTATGGTAAATGTACCTAAAATAGCTATCGAAGATGTAAATATTATTAGAAATGATTCTGCAATGTTTAATGAGGTACTTGCTCATAGACTTGGTTTAACTCCTTTAGTTTCTGATCTTGATGCTCTTGAAGGTTTATCATTGCCAGAAGATGATGATTGGGAAGAGTTCACAAATGGAATCATGTTCAGTTTAAATGAAGAAGGACCTAAAGTAGTTTATTCTAAGGATTTAATATCTTCAGACTCAAAAATTAAACCAGTATACGATACCATTCCTTTAGTAAAACTTAAAGAAGGCGAAAAACTCAATATTGAAGCTGTTGCAAAAGTAGGTTACGGAAAGGAACATGCTAAATGGATGCCAACAACTGTTTGTGCTTACAAACAATATCCTGAAATCACATTCAATGATGATTTGGAAATTGATTATGACTGTGCATCTGCATGTCCTAGAGGTGTCTTGAAATCTGACAGAAGATCTAAAAAGATTAAGATTTTAGACATTGAAAACTGTGCAATGTGTAAAAGCTGTGTTAGAGCTTCAACTAATGGCTACATTAATGTAGGGTATCGTGAAAATGATTTCATATTTAGAATTGAAACTGATGGATCAATGCCTCCTAAAGAAGTTTTATTAAAAGCTTGTGAAGTATTAGGTGAAAAAGCAGATAAGTTTATCAGATTTAGTGAAGAAGGAGGAAGTAAATAATGGCTAAAAAGATTATAAAAACTAATCCTAACCTTATTGAACTTATTAATAAACTTTATGAACAATCAAGAAACGAAGATGCAGCTATTTGGAAAGATGTTGCTCAAAGACTTGAAAGGTCTAACAGAAGAACCGCTGAAGTTAACTTGTCCGATATTGCAAGATACGCTGAAGCTGGTGAAACTGTATTAGTACCAGGTAAAGTTTTATCAAACGGTGATTTAACAGAAAAAGTAGATGTCGTAGCATTAAAATTCTCAGCTAAAGCACAAGAAAAAATCGAAAGTGCTGGTGGAGAATGCATCTCAATTGATGAGATAATCGAATCTAATCCTAAAGGATCAAACATTAGGATCATGGAATAAATAGGGTGTTATTATGATTATTGATGGAGAAGGATGCGTTTTAGGAAGATTAGCTAGTGTAACTAGTAAAAATCTTTTAGAAGGCGAAGAAGTAATTATTCTTAATGCTGAAAAAATTATGTTAACTGGTAACAGGGACTGGGCTTACGCTAAATACAAACAAAGAGTGGACAGAGCAAGTATCTCTAACCCTCGTGACTTAGGTCCTAAATATCCTAGAAGACCAGATGATATATTTAGAAGAACTGTAAGAGGAATGTTACCTTTCAAAAAATCAAAAGGTAAAACAGCATACAAAGGCTTAAAAGCTTTCGTTGGCGTACCTGCTGAATATGCAGATGCTGAATTCACTGCAGTTCCTGAAGCAGAATACAAGAATATTAAAAAAGGTATCGAATTAGGAGAAATCTCCAAACTTTTAGGAGCTACCTTTTAGATAAATGGATGTGTGATTATGGTTAAAGTTATTCATACTAGTGGAAAACGTAAAACAGCTATCGCAAGAGGTACTGTTCGTGAAGGAACTGGTAAAGTTAGAATTAACAGAATTCCTTTAGAACTTTATTCCCCTGAGCTTGCTAACTTAAAATTACAAGAACCATTAATCTTAGCTGGAGACTTAGCTAATGAAGTGGATATTAATATCCATGTTATTGGTGGAGGAGTAATGGGCCAAGCTGAAGCTGCACGTATGGTAATTGCAAAAGGACTTGTCCAATGGTCACAAGATATGGATTTAAAAGAAAAATTCATTCAATATGACAGAACCATGTTAGTAGGTGACCCAAGACGTTCTGAACCTAAAAAATACGGTGGTCCTGGAGCAAGAGCACGTAAACAAAAAAGTTACAGATAATTACTCTGTACCTTTTATATTTTATTTAAATTAAAAAAAGATGATATAAATGATTCCTATTAGATGCTTAAGTTGTGGAAAACCTGTATCCGCTGTATTCGATGAATATAATAAAAGGGTAGCAGCTGGTGAAAAATCTAAAGATGTTTTAGATGACTTAGGTTTAACTAGATATTGTTGTAGAAGAATGTTAATTTCCCATGTTGAAACATGGGAATAGATTTTACAATTGTAGGGATATTGTTTTATTATAAAATATAATCTTGGTAAAATATATGCCTAAAATGGAGTAATATTCATGAATGTTGAAAAAAAATTAACAAGGTTTGAAAGAGCTAGACTTCTTGGAGCTAGAGCAATTCAAATATCCATGGGAGCTAAACCATTAGTGGAAATTACAGACTCCTTGGATCCGATTGACATAGCATATCAGGAACTCAAAGCTGGAGTTTTACCATTAGATGTTATTAGAGATGAATAGATACTTTTTCTATTTATTCCTAATATTTATTAAAAAAAATAAAAAATACCAACATAACTCTATAAAGAAACTTACTGATTTTTTAAAGAGTATAGATTATATGGTAATAAATTAAATGGCACTGAGGTGTTTTTTTTGGTTAGTATAATAGAGGACGTCCAAGTTCGAAAGATTTTGGACAGCAGAGGAAACCCAACTATCGAAGTTGATGTTGTGACTTGGAATAGTTCAGGTAGAGCTGCCGCACCTAGCGGAGCAAGTACTGGTTCAAGGGAAGTAGTATCTTATCCTAAAGGTGGAATTGATGAAGTTGTAAGTGAAATGGAAGATTTGATTGCTTCTGAACTCATCGGTATGGATGCTGAAGATTTGGCAACAATCGATGAAGTATTAAGGGAAGTTGATGGAACCGATAATTTATCTGCTATTGGAGGTAACACTACCGTTGCTATATCTATGGCAGTAGCTAAAGCTGCAGCTGCATCTTATAATATGCCATTATATAAATACATTGGTGGAAATTTAGTGAATGAATTACCTTTCCCTCTTGGAAATATGATGAACGGTGGAGCGCATGCTGGTATTAATGCACCTGATATCCAGGAATTCCTGGTAGTTCCTGTCGGTGCGGACAATGTTAGCGATGCAATTTTTGCAAACGCTTCAGTTCATAAAAGATTGAAAGAGTTAATTCAAACTAAAGACTCAAACTTTACTGGTGGTAAAGGGGACGAAGGAGGTTGGGTTCCTAATATTACAAATGACGCAGCTTTGGAAATACAGGCTAAGGCTTGTGAAGAAGTTGGTGATGAGTTAGGTATTGAAATTAGGCCTTCTTTAGACATGGCTGCTTCCGAATTATGGAATGCAGATGAGCAAAAATATGTTTATGCTCAAGACGGTGTCAAAAGAGATACCGGAGATCAAATTGATTTCGTAAAAGATATCATTGATACTTACAATATGTTTTATGTAGAAGACCCATTCGATGAGTCTGACTTTGATGGATTCGCTCAGCTCACTGCAAAAGTTGGGGACAAATGCCTTATCTGTGGTGATGATTTGTTTGTCACCAATAAGGATATCTTGGCTAAAGGTATTGAAATGAAAGCAGCAAATGCAATCATTATAAAGCCAAATCAGATTGGTTCATTGTCCGAGACTTATGCTACAGTGAAATTAGCTAAGGAAAATAACATAGTTCCTGTAGTGTCACACAGATCAGGTGAGACTACTGACGAGACTATCGCTCACTTGGCTGTTGGTTTTTCATCTCCTATGATAAAAACCGGAGCTATTGGTGGAGAAAGAATAGCTAAATTGAATGAGCTTATTCGTATAGAGGAAGAACTTCCAAATCCTAAAATGGGCACATTTTAAAATGTTTTGGGGAGATTAATTATGGCTAAAGTAACTATTGATTATGACAAATGTGATGGTGCTGACTGTGCAGAATGCGCTGATGTCTGTCCAATGGAAGTATTAGTTCTTGAAGGGGACAAAATTGTAATTACAGACCCTTCCGAATGTAGTTATTGTGAAGTATGTATGGACGTATGTCCTAACGAATGTGTAAAAATTGAAGATGAAGATTAAATATAGGTGAAAAAATGGCAAATGATGAACTTTTAATAGACTTAGATAATTATTTAGCAGCAGGTTTACATATCGGAACTCAACAAAAAACCAGTGATATGGAAAAATACATATTCAGAGTAAGATCCGATGGTTTATACGTATTAGATATTCAAAAAACTGATGAAAGAATCAGACAAATCGCAAAACTTTTAGCAAAATATGACCCAGAAGATATTTTAGTAGTAGCAACCAGACAATACGGTCAAGCTCCTGTTAAAAAATTCGGTGAAATTACCGGCGCAAAAACCATTCCTGGTAGATTCATCCCTGGTACCTTAACCAACCCAAATTATGCTAAATTCATTGAACCAAAAATTATCGTTGTAACTGACCCAAGGTCTGACTCACAAGCAATCTTAGAATCCAAACAAAACGGTATTCCTGTAATTGCATTATGTGATACTGAAAACTTACTCAGTTTCGTTGATATTGCTGTACCTGTAAACAACAAAGGTAGAAAAGCTATCGCTTTAGTTTACTGGTTACTTGCAAGACAAATCTTAAGAGAAAGAGGAGACATTCCTGAAGACGGTGACTTAGATATTGATTCAACTGACTTTGAACTTAAATTTTAAGTGAGTTAAATGATAAGACAACCTGCTGTTGCTGGAGCATTTTATCCGCGTGATGCTGAAGATTTAAAAAAACTTATTGAAAGTTGTTTTTTAGATGATTCTGGCGCTGGTTTCATTCCAGAGATAAGTGATTTTGATGGTATAGACTACCCTCTCAATGTAATGGTCCCTCATGCAGGTTATCAATATTCTGGTGCAATAGCTTCTCTCGGCTATTGCAAAATCGTTCAAAATGGTTTTCCTGAAGTTTTTATTATTTTAAGTCCTAACCATACTGGTTTCGGTAGTGAGATTTCTGTCTTCAATGAGGGAGAATGGATAACTCCGTTAGGCAGTGTTGAGGTTGACAGCGAATTTGCAGATGAGATAATTTCCGTTTCAGATATTGCAAGCGCTGATTTTCAGGCCCACATTCGCGAACACAGCATAGAAGTTCAACTACCGTTCTTACAATATTTTTCAACTGATTTTAAGATAGTTCCAATTACAATGGGAACACAAACATTCGTAACTGCAAATGACTTGGCGAATGCTATTTTTGAAGCAGGAAAGAAATTAGGCAAATCTTATTGTGTTATAGCCAGCACTGACTTATCTCATTTCAATAATCAGGAGAAGGCAAACAAAGTTGATGGTTTTGTTCTGGAAGATATTGAGGAAATGAATGAGTTTAAATTGTTTGAGGAAATAGTTCAGTACAACATAACAATGTGCGGGTATGGTCCGGTGATGACAACAATTCTCGTGTCTAAAAGATGCGGAAGGAACACCTGTGACATTTTAGGTTATAGGACAAGCGGTGACGTCACTGGGGACTTCAGTTCAGTTGTAGGTTATGCTTCAGGAGTTTTTAAATAGGTGTTTTATATGATAGCAAAGGCTTCTGCTCCCGCAAAGACAATTTTATTTGGTGAACATTCAGTTGTTTACGGTGAACCAGCTATTGCAGGGGCGGTAAACAAAAGAGCATACATTACAATTAGGGAATCAAATAATGATAAATCTATTTTTAAGGCACCTGATATAGGATTTGAAGCTGAATTGCTTTCAAAAGAAAAGAAATATATCTTGACAAAAGGAAAACCAGGCATTATTAGATATATTTTAGAATGCCTTTACAGAGCACACGACCACTCTCCAATTGAGATAACATTGTCATCCAAGGTACCAATCGGTTCAGGGCTTGGATCATCTGCTGCAGTCACTGTAGCTACACTGGCCGCATTGTACAGATTCCATAATATTCGTTTCAATAAGAAATCCTTGGCGCATGACGCTCACATGGTTGAACAGGCAGTTCAAGGGGTGGCCAGTCCACTCGATACATTGGTTTCAACCTATGGAGGTCTCGTTTACTTGTCCAGAAATAAAAAGGTTGAACACTTTAAAGTGAATTTCAATGCTCCTTTTGTTGTGGGATACACTACAAAACATGGAAACACTGGAAAAATGGTTAAGGATGTAAAAAACCTAAAAACAAGAAATCCAAAAATAATAAATCCTGTCATTACTGCTATGGGCAATCTTACAAATTATGCCAAGCAGGCAATCTTGAAAGGGGATTACAATAAGATCGGCGAATTGATGAACATCAATCACGGATTTTTGGATGTTATAGGTGTAAACACATTGGAACTTTCACGTATGGTTTATAATGCCAGAGAAGCTGGTGCAATCGGTTCTAAGACCACTGGTGCAGGTGGAGGAGGCAGTATAATTGCCCTTTGTCCAGATAAAGTTGATGAAGTGGCCAGCGCTATTGCCCGTGATGACAATATCTTAAAGGTTAGATTTACTCGAAAAGGGGTTTCTTCAAGGGTTTATAAGTGATTTTATGATTATTTTAAAAATTGGCGGAAGCATATTAACCAATAAGGATTCTGTCGAAAGTGAAGTTGACTCAGAAAGCCTTAAGAGAATTGCTTTGGAAATAAAATCTTCTCTCGATAATTCTTCAAAGGAGTTAATAATTGTCCATGGAGCAGGTTCATTCGGACACCCTCCGGCTAAAAAGTATAAGATTGGTGAAAAATTCGACCAGTCAGAATATCCTCAAAAAAGAATAGGATTTTGCGAGATACAAAATGCAGTTAAAAAACTAAACATGCTTATATGTGAGGAATTTATTAAAGAGGGATTGCCTGTAGTTGCAATACCAGCATCCAGTTTCATGACAGCCTCAAACAAGAGAATCACACATGGAAATTTGGATTCATTTAAAAGATACCTGTCCAAAGGATTCATCCCTGTTATTTATGGTGATGTCGTCTTGGATGATGAGCTGGAACTCTGCGTCATTTCAGGCGACCAGATAATTCAATACCTGGCAATGAACCTTAACCCTGATAGAGTAGTACTTGGAACTGACGTTGATGGCGTGTATGACAAAAACCCAAAAACACACGATGACGCAATATTCTTTGACAGGTTCTCTTCTTTAGATGATTTGGAAACATTGGAAGGAACAACCAACGTTGACGTCACCGGTGGAATGGTGGGTAAAATCAAGGAATTATTATATTTAGCGGATTTAGGAATTGAATCTAAGATAATAAATGCTGAAGTTAAAGATAATATTTTTAAAGTATTGGAAAATGAAGAAGTTAAAGGAACGGTAATTTCAAGGAGAAATTAACACATGATTTCAGATAGAAAATTGGAGCATTTATTAATTTGTGAAAATTATGATGTTGAGTTTAAGAACAAGACAACCGGATTTGAAGACATTGAACTAATCCACAATGTCTTGCCTGAAATTGACAAGCAGGAAATTGATTTATCAACTGATGTATTCGGTAAAAAATTAGACTCACCTTTATTTATAACAGCTATTACAGGAGGACATCCTGCCGCGAAAGAGATTAATAAACAATTGGCAATTGCTGCAGAGAATAATAGAATTGCATTGGGAGTTGGATCTCAAAGGGCAGCTTGTGAACATCCTGAACTGGCTGACACTTATACTGTTGTACGTGAAAATGCACCTGACTGTTTGCTTGTGGGCAACATCGGTGCACCACAATTGAATTTGGCTGAAAAGGCTGTTGAGATTTTAGATGCAGATATATTGGCTATTCATCTAAATCCTCTTCAGGAATCAATTCAACCAGAAGGAGATTTAGATGCAAGAGGATATACTGATTTAATTAGTCAAATCACTGATTCCGTTAGCATTCCTGTGCTTGCAAAGGAGACAGGTTGCGGAATATCTGGTGAATCAGCAAAAATACTGGTTGATGCTGGTGTTGATTTCATTGACATAGAAGGTGCTGGCGGAACCAGCTGGGCTGCAGTCGAAACATATCGTGCAGAAGACAGATATCTGGGAGAAACATTTTGGGATTGGGGTATTCCAACAGCTATTAGTACCGCTGAGGTTACTAATGCGGTTGATGTTCCGGTCATTTCCTCAGGTGGAATCAGGACTGGCCTTGAAGCTGCCAAAGCCATTGCGCTTGGCGCAGATGCCGTTGGTATGGCATTGCCATTTTTGAAAAATTCCGCTTCTCAAGAACAGTTAAACAAATTTATTCAAAGATTCAATGATTCCTTAAGAATCGCAATGTTTTTAGTAGGAGCTAACAACATTGAAGAATTAAAACAATCTCGTTTAGTCATCCGTGGGAAAACAAGGGAGTGGCTCACAGAAAGAGGTATTAACACAAAAAATTATTCAAGGAGATAAAACATGAGCGTTGAAGTAATCGCTATTGGTGGATACCAGGAAGTCGGGAAAAACATGACTGCGGTCAAAATTGGCGAGGACGTTGTCATTTTTGATATGGGTATTCATCTTGACAGAATTAGTATGCATGAAGATACAGACATCGACAGAATGCATAGTTTAGACTTAATCGAAAGAGGCGTTATTCCAGACGACACATTGATGAAGGATGTTGATGGTAAAGTCAAAGGAATAGTCTTTTCACACGGTCACTTAGACCACATCGGTGCAGTTGCTAAATTGGCACACAGATACGATGCACCATTAATCGGAACACCATATACTGCTGCTTTAATTGAAAAACAAATCAAAGGGGAACGTAAATTTAAAGTTACCAATCCAATCAGACCTTTAAATCCAGGTAGCAAAATAAAGCTTTCCAAGGATATCACTTTGGAATTCGTTCAATCAACACACAGTATTCCACAAGCAGTATTTCCGGTTTTACACACTCCAGAAGGAGTTATTGTTTATGCATTGGATTTCAAATTTGATAATCATCAAAAAGTATCTCCACCGCCTGATTATAAAAGATTAAAAGAGTTAGGTAGAAAAGGAGTACTTGCATTAATAGTGGAAACCACCAATGCCAAAAATTATAATGAGGTCAAGACTCATTCAGAGCGTATTGCCCGTAACATTTTAGAGGATGTAATGAGAGGACCTCTTCAAGAGAAAACAGGTATGATAGTCACCACATTTTCATCCCACGTTGAACGTGTACAGGCTATTGCAGACATCGCCAAAAAAAGCCACAGGGAAATATTTTTCCTCGGCAGATCAATGGAAAGGTTCTGTGGCATTGCACAAAAATTGGGAATTTTAAAATTGCCGAAAAATGCCAGCATTTACGGCTCTCCAAAAGCTGTAAACAAGGCGTTAATGAAAGCGGATGAAGACAGGGCAAACTATTTGCTTGTAACAACAGGTCACCAAGGTGAACCTGACGCATTGCTTCCAAGGATTGCAAATGGAAGAACTCCATTCAATATCAAAAAAGGAGACAATGTAATTATTTCAGCACCAATCATTCCAAATCCAACCAATGCCGCTAACAGACACATCATGGAAAGGAGATTGAAATTGAAAGGTGCAAGAATTTATCCTAATGCTCACGTTTCCGGACACGCTGGAAGGGAAGACCACAGGGAATTCCTACGCATGTTGAAACCACAACATATCATACCGGCACACGGAGATTTATCAATGCTTGCAGCTTATGCTGAACTTGCTGAAGAAGAAGGATACAGAATTGGATATGATATTCATATTTTAAGAAATGCTCAAGCACAAGTTTTTAAAAGTTAAAAGAGGGATTTAGATGAGTGATGTAAAAGAAGTACTCGGAACTTATTCCGGAGACATTACAAAAACCATTGAAGAAGAATTAGCAACTATTACTCCAGACAATCTTGCAGAAGCTTCTGTTTACTTGACAAGAGCTGGAGGAAAAATGTTAAGGCCAGCTTTAACATTAATAACTGCTGAAGCTGTTGGAGGAGAACGCGCAAATGCTTTGAAATCTGCTGCAGCTATTGAACTTATCCACACCTTTTCATTAATTCATGATGATATCATGGATCAGGATGACATGAGAAGGGGTATGCCTTCCGTTCACAAGGTTTGGGGTGACGATGTAGCGATTTTGGCTGGAGACACATTATTCTCTAAGGCATTTGAAATTATCATAGGTACTGAAGGAACCAGTTCAGAACAAAACAACAAGGCTTTGGCCACTGTTGCTGATGCTTGCGTAAAAATCTGTGAAGGTCAGGCATTGGACATGGGCTTTGAGGAAAGGTTTGACGTTACAGAAGACGAATACATGGAAATGATTTTCAAAAAGACCGGTGCACTCATTGCAGCTGCAACCAAAGCTGGAGCTATTATGGGCGGAGCAGATGAGGAAGTCATTGATGCAATGTATGAATACGGTCGTTTGATTGGTCTTGCTTTCCAAATTCAGGATGATTACCTTGACCTTGCATCCGATGAGGAAACATTAGGTAAGCCTATCGGTTCTGACATCGGCAAAGGTAAGATGACAATCATTGCAATCAAAGGTTTAGACAGCGTTGAGGATGACAAATTGCTTGAAATCTTAAAAGATGAAAATAATTCTGAAGATGATATAGCTGAAGCAATTGACATTTTAACAAATTGTGGTGCTATTGAATATGCTCGCAATCTTGCATTAGAATCTGTCAACCAAGCTAAAGAAGTACTCGAAATTTTGGATGATTCTTCATCTAAACAGGTACTTAGTGACATTGCAGATTTCGTACTTGAGAGAAGTGCATAAATTTCTCTCATTTTTTTTATTATTCCATCTTTCGTAATACTTTTTAATAATTTTTTATGACTTCAAGTAGTATTAATTTTTAAAAAAGTATTACATTTTTTTAATCTAATTTTAAAGAGTTTATTTTATTATTTTCAAGTTCACAATCTTTATTTTTCTATTATTACAGTTATTTTTAATTGTTTTCCTGTTTTAGTGTTTATTTCATTTCATTTTATTATTTTGTTATTGATTATATTATGTAAATTATTTTTTCAGATTATTAATTTTTCCTAAATGGCTTTCATAAATGCTTTATTTCATATTAATAAGATGATTTAAGGTTATTTTTATTTAAACTTATTTTATTTTTTTCAATTTATAATTTAAGCTTGTAATTATGGAGTAATACTTTAATAACATTTATATGTGTATTACTAGTCATTATTGTATAGATTATTTGATTAAATTTCTTAATTGAATAATTTACGTATTAATTATTAATAAAATGGTTGGGGAGTATCATGGAGATTTATATGCAAAAAATTGGATTGATTAGACCAAATACAAACCCTCGAAATTCAAGTTTGAATCTTGACATGGATTGGGCAGTTGAATACACTAACACTGATCAAGATGAAATAAACTTCGACATTATTTTAAAGTCATGTGGAAATTTTGATTTGAACTTTAAGGTTGAAGGGATTGTAGTATTAGATTTATTTGAAGAATTCAATCAGGAAGATGTTTCTCAAATAATTTTTTATCAAGCATGTAATGTTCTTATGGATATGATTTCTATAACTCGTGAATCAGCTCATATTTTATCAAATGATTCAAATTTAGGCAGTGAACATATTCCTAATACTCTTTATAACTAATTTTGGTGATGTATTATGTTAGAGATTAAGCATACATTATGCCCATCATGTAGTGTTGGATGCGGCATTAATGTGGTTTTAAACGATGGAGAAATTGTGGGGACTTTTCCTTATAAAAGGCATCCAGTTAATGCTGGAAAAAATTGTTCAAATGGAAGAAATTCCATAGATTGCTATCAAAACAAATTTGAAAGCGCTGTTGTATCTAAATCTGAAACCGATGTTGAAAAAGCAATTGCAGATGTTTCAAAAGAATTAAGTTCTGCTGATGCTTCCAGTGTCACTGTAATTTGTTCAGGTAACAATTCTTTAGAAGAGATTGAAGCAATAAAAGACTTTGCAGAATCTAAAAATTATAATATTGCATTTTATGCAGATGATTTGAAGGATTTTGATGCAGTTGCTTCATATGATGATGTTGAAGGTGCAAGCAATGTCTTCGTAATTGGAGATCTCTTATATGAAAATCCTTTGATTGGAAGAAGAATTGTTCATGCAAAACAGAATGGTGCAAAGATTTATGCTTTAAGTAAAGTTGACAAATCAGTCACTTTAAATATTGCTGATGAAAGTTCTAACGGTTCAGTTCAGGAATTTTTAGACAACAACAATGCTAATATCGATGAATCTTCCGTAATTGTGTTTAATTATGTTGATGCACAAGAAGATTTGGACAAAATTGAAGCAGCAGGTTGTAAGGTTTTACCTGTATTCAGTAAATCCAACACCAAAGGTGCTTTAAAAATTGTTGATCCTAAATCAGAAGCGGAAATTATTGAAGTATTGAACAATACCAAACTCTTGTTAGTATTCAATGATGATGTTGTAGAAGACATAGACTTTGATTTTGGTAAAATTTCAAAAATAATCAGCTTTGCAGAATGTGAAAATGAAACAACTAAGATTTCTGATATTATTATTCCTATCAAAACATGGCTTGAAAAAGATGGATCTTTTGTAAACGCAATGGGTGAAAATCAAGCTTTCAAGGCAGTAGTAGAATCAGATGCCTTAAGTGAAATCGAAATTATTGGTAAATTAAACTAAATGGGTTGATAATATGAGTTATGTTTTAGCAAAATCTCAAAATGATGATATTCATAGTGCAGGAGAATGTGGCGGTGCTGTAACCAGCATATTCAAATATTTACTTGATGAAGGAATTGTTGATGGCGTTTTAGCATTAAGTCCTGTTGACGATATCTATGATGCAATGCCAACATTCGTAACAGATTCCGAAGATTTAATAAAAACCGCTGGTTCATATCACTGTGCACCTACAATGGTTGGGGACATTATTCAAAAATACTTATATGATAAAAAAGTAGCTGTTGCAGTAAAACCATGTGATATGAGATCCATTGAAGAACTTATTGTAAGACACAAAATAAATAAGGACAATGTTTATTTAATAGGTTTAAACTGTGGCGGTACTGTTTCACCTGTTAGCGGTAGAAAAATGATTGATTTATTCTATGAAGCTGACCCTGATGATGTTGTAAGTGAAGAGATTGACAAAGGTAAATTCATCATTGAACTTGCAGACGGTTCCGAAGAAGCAGTCAAAATACATGATCTTGAAGAAGAAGGCTATGGCCGTCGTAACAACTGCCAAAGATGTGACGTAAAAATCCCAAGAAAAGCAAATATTGCTTGTGGTAACTGGGGTGCTGAAGATGGTTGGACATTCATTGAAATCAATGATGAAAAAGGTCAGGAATTAATTGACGGTGCTAAAAAAGCAGGAATTCTTGAAACTAAAAATCCTTCCCAAGGAGCTATTGAAGGAAGGGAAAAAGTTGAAAACATCATGATTAAGATGTCTAAGAAAAATCAGGAAGCAACATACCCTTCAGTAAGTGAAATGGATGAATGGAACCGTTGTATCAGTTGTTATGCTTGCCGTGACATCTGTCCAATATGTTGGTGTTTCGAAAACTGTGAATTAAATAAACCATACTTTAAGGACGAAACTAACATTCCTCCAAGTCCAATTGCATTCCAAGGTGTAAGATTATCCCATATGAGCTTCAGTTGCGTTGACTGTGGTCAATGTGATGATGTATGTCCAATGGATATTCCTGTTTCCTTGATTTTTGACAAATTGCAGAAAAAATACTGTGAAAGAACTGGTTATGTAGCTGGAGTATCAGATGATATGAAACCTCCGTTATACAGTCCAGATAAAGTAGAGTTATGAGGTGATTTTCATGTCTGATGATTTAAAAATAGTTGGTTTGTTATGTAACTGGTGTTGTTATGGGGGTGCAGATACAGCAGGTACTGCACGTATGCAATACTCTCCAAATATTAGAATTATTCGTGTAATGTGCTCTGGTAGAATTAATCCTTCCATGATCTTCAAAGCATTTCAGGAAGGTGCTGATGGAGTATTTGTAGGAGGTTGTCATATTGGGGACTGCCACTATGATGCTGGAAACTACAAATGGTCCAGAAGAGCTAAAATCGTGGAAGATATCTTAGAGGAATTTGGCATCGAAAAAGAAAGATTCCGCCATGAATGGATTTCTGCATCTGAAGGTGAAAAATTCCAAAGAACAATGGAGGAGTTCCATAAGACTTTGACAAAATTAGGCCCATTAGAATTAGAATAGTTAAATATTAGCCATACGATGTAAATAGCAGTATCTGCTATTTACATCTCCTCAAGATTATCTTTCTAAGATTAGTAATTAGTTACTAATGTTAGAAAGGTAGTTAAATAGAGAATATTTGATTATTTTTCGAATTAATTATATCTACGTTGATAATCATCATTAGCCAGTAGCTATGGTTGTAGGCATTACCAATTGTAGTTATTAATTTTTCTCCATCGATGTAGTATAATTAATAAAAAAAGAGATTATATGAAATTCATATAGGTTTCTTTCACTGTCTACAATAGCTATTGAAGTTAATTCTTTGATAGCTATATTTTATTTTAATAACGTGCTTTTATCATTTTTATTTTTTATAATCTTAAAAAATAAACAAAAAAAATTAAGAGGTGACATGTAATGGTAGTTAAAATAGCTATTATTAAAAGCGGTAATATTGGTACTTCACCAGTAATTGACCTATTGTTAGACGAAAGAGCAGACAGACCAAATATCGATGTAAGAACCTTTGGATCTGGAGCAAAAATGAACCCAGAACAAGTTGAAGACGTCGTACCTAAAATAGACGCTTTCGAACCTGACTTCGCAATCTTCATTAGCCCAAACCCAGGAGCACCTGGTCCAGCTAAAGCAAGAGAATTATTATCCGAAAAAGACATTCCTGCTATCATCATCGGTGACGCACCTGGTAAAGGTAAAAAAGATGAAATGGACGAACAAGGCTTAGGATACATCATCGTAATGTCTGACCCAATGATTGGTGCAAAAAGAGAATGGTTAGACCCAACTGAAATGGCTATCTTTAACGCTGACATCTTAAAAGTACTCGCAGAAACCGGTGCTTTAAGATTAGTACAAAAAACCATTGACGATGTAATTGCACAAGCTGAAGCTGGTGAAATTGAATTACCTAAACTCATCATTACTGCTGAAAAAGCTGCAGAAGCTGGTGGATTCGCAAACCCATACGCAAAAGCAAAAGCTATTGCTGCATACGAAATGGCTGGAGCAGTCGCAAACTTAGACATGAAAGGTTGTTTCATGACCAAAGGTTTCGAAAACTTCATCCCATTAGTAGCTGCTGCACACGAAATGGCTGCATGCGCTGCTAAATTAGCACAAGAAGCAAGAGAAATCGAAAAATCAAATGATACTGTTG